>CAYWNQ010000001.1:0-47991 GCA_964459695.1 uncultured Halobacteriales archaeon
TCCGCGGACAGCCGGTGTTGACGTAGGCGTCGAGCCCGAAGTTCGTCAGCCGGTCGGGCGTCACCTCGTCCATCGTCAGCAGGTAGGCGTCGTCGTCGGCGTCGACGATGCGCTCGGCGGTCTCCCACCGGCCCTGGCCGATCTTGGTGCAGTAGATGACGCCCCAGCGCTCGGCGTCCATGGCGGCGTGGACCGCCGCGTAGCGCTGGCGCATGAACCGCTCGGCGTCGGCGACGGTGACGACGTTGTTGACGGGGTCGGCGATGACGACGTGCTTGTCGGGGTGCTCCATCGCGAGGCCCAGCGGGTGGAACTTGCCGCCGCCGACGTACAGCACCTGGTCGGCGGCGAGGTCGGCGGAGGCGTAGTTGCACCCCAGCACCTGGCCCTCGTGGGTCAGCCGCTCGTCGCCGCGGCGGGTGTGGACCTCGTAGCCCCGGTCCTCGAGGGTCGCCCGCATCTCGTCGAACCGGTTCATGTGCTGGGCCGTCGTGACGAGCCCGACGTCGCCGTCCTCGCCCGGCGCCGCCAGCTCCTCGTCGGTCGCCCGCTCGACGATGGGCGTCACCTCGACGTTCGAGAACAGCGGGACGTAGACCACCTTGTCGGACTCCTTCATCGGAGAGTGGCCGAAGTGGACGAACACGTCCGACCGCCGCATCAGCTCGGTGTCGAGGTCGCAGGCGCCGTAGCAGGGCTGGCCGGAGATGAGGACCGTGACGTCGTCGTCGAGCAACGCCCGGAGGTCGTCGGCGACCGCCGGGGCGCGCCGCTTCAGCCCCTCCGGGAACTGGAGGGCGACCGACGATGCCGACCGCTCGGCGACCGCGTCGACGATGCGGTCGAGCTCGTAGTCCCAGGTGCGGTCGTGCTTGAGGGCCATCCCCGTACGCGTGAGGTCGCCCGCCCGCTGCTCGCTCATCACCCGGGATTGTCCCCCGACCGGTAAAACCCCCGCGTTCCAACTCGACCGTCCGGAGGCCTTTAGGCCCGAGGGGACAAGTCACGGCCGATGAGCATCGACACACCCGCAGCCGACGCCGAGGCCACCGATGTCGACGCCCTGGCCGCCGACCTCGGCGACGCCATCGCCGACCTGCCGGAGTACCGCCGCTTCGCCGAGGCCAAGGCCGACGTCGAGGCCGACGAGGCGGCCCAGGAACACATCCGGGAGTTCGAACAGCTCCGCGAGGAGTTCATGCTCGCCCGCCAGACGGGCGACGCCACCAACGAGGACCTCCGGGAGCTCCAGGCCGCCCAGGAGGAGCTCCACGACGTCCCCGTGATGGCCGACTTCCTCGAGGCCAAGTCCGACCTGGAGCTCCGGCTCCAGGAGCTCAACGAGCGCATCTCCGACCCGCTGGCGGTCGACTTCGGCGAGAAGGCCGGCGGGTGCTGTCAGGACTAGGCTCGGTCGCTCGCGGTATCGTCGTTGTCCGCGGTCGCTGCCCTTGCTGGACCCCGCTCTGTCGTGGTGATGACGATACCGCCCGGTAACCCCGGCCGCCCGAGTCGAGCGTACGGGGGGCTTTCCGGCGGTGCTCCGCGGTTCAGGCACGAACAGCGGTCGGCGGAGGCGGTCAGCAGACGCGTAACGGGAGGCGCCATATCCGGTCGATGCAATCGCTCGTTCGAGCGCTTCATCCACGTCCACCACCAACGGTGCCCAGGGACCGACACGACCATATGCCGGCCCACGCCACGCCCCGCCATGGTCACCAGCGACTGGGGCGACTGGCTGCCCCGGGCCGTCGCCGACGACGACCCGGAGGGCGTCGCGGTGTGGTACCTCGGCTGCAACGGCTTCGTCCTGACGAGCGGCGACACCACCGTCTTCGTCGACCCGTACCTCGGGACCGGCGACCCGCCCCGGACCGTCCGGATGATCCCGGTGCCGTTCGACCCCACCGACGTCGAGGCGGCCGACGCGGTGCTGGCCACCCACGAGCACAGCGACCACGTCCACGGGCCCTCGCAGGCGCCGCTGCTGGAGGCGGGCGCCACCTTCGTCGGCCCGGACGACTCGCTGGCCGTCGCCCGCGAGGAGGGCTGGGCCGACGACTGGGACGTCGACCCGGAGGGGTTCCGCGAGGTGGCTGCCGGCGACCGGTTCGAGGTCGGCCCCTTCACCGTCCACGTCGAGGCGGCGAACGACCCGGACGCGACGCAGCCGGTGTCGTACGTCCTCGAGCACGACGCGGGGACGTTCTTCCACGGCGGCGACGCCCGGCCCGGCGAGCCGTTCGCCGACGTCGGCGCCCGCTACGACCTCGACCTGGGGGCGCTGGCGTTCGGCTCCGCCGGGACCATCCTCGACAAGGAGACGCGCGAGCCGACCTACACCGAGTGGTACGCCGACGAGAACCAGGTGGTCGAGGCGGCCCGCCAGCTGGAGCTCGACCGGCTCGTGCCGACCCACTGGGACATGTGGAAGGGCCTGACGGCGGACCCGACGGCACTCCACGACCACGTCCAGTCGTTCGAGTACCCGCGGCGGCTGGAGCTGCTGGAGATCGGCGACCGCACGTCGGTCTGAGACCGTCAGACGTTCCGACTCCGGGCGGTTCGACGCTCGATTCGCGGCGTGTCTTTATAGGCGACGAACGAGCACGTTCGTCTCCATGACCAACCTCGAGGAGGCCAGCATCGTCGTCGAGCACGACGGGGTGACCGTCCACAAGAGCTTCGAGGACGAGGACTTCCCGGTGCCGGCCATCGCGTTCGAGGTGCACGCCGACCGCCAGGAGGCCGTCGACGTGACCATCACCGACGTGGTGCCGCCGGAGGTACCCTCGGAGAACATCGGGTTCCACCCCGAGTTCGGCGCCGAGTTCTGGTCCATCGAGGGCGACGACATCGTGTTCGAGCGGCGGTTCGACGCGGGCGAGGAGTACACCACCGTCTACGGCATCCGGCCCGAGCAGGTCGACGACGTCGAGAGCCACCTCGAGGAGCCCGACCTCGCGACGTCGCCCGCCGGGAGCCTGGCCGGCTCCGACGAGATCGGCGGCGTCGACGGCGACATCACCGTCGAGCCGCTGGACCTGGACGCCGACGTCGACGCCGACGAACCCGACCAGCACGAGGAGCCCGACCCCTCGCCCGGGGACGGCGTCGACGGGGAGGGACCGCCCCGGACCGACTCGCCCGAGGAGGGCGTCGTCGCCGCCCTGGCAGCGGAGATCCGGTCTGGCGAGGTCGACGACGCCGAGCTCCGGGCGCTCAGGGAGGCGCTGCTCGACGTCGACCCCGAGGGCGCCGGCGACAGCCAGGACGCCCGCGTCGCCCATCTCCAGGCCGCCGTCAGCGACCTCCGGGCCTACACCGACGCGATGGAGCGGTTCCTCGACGAGAACGGCGGGGGCCGGGCGGCGATCACGGACCTGCGCGAGCAGGTGACTGCGGTTGAGTCCGAGGTCGAGGCCCTCGAGGACCGGACCGAGGACACCGCCGACCTCGCCCACAGACTCGGCTCCGACGTCGAGGAGCTGACCGGGGATCTCGAGACGATCGACGACCGGCTCGCCGACCTCGAGGCCGGCATGGACGGAGCCCGCGACGAGGTGGCCGACGTCGAGGCGGAGGTCGAGACCGTCTACGAGGAGCTCGACGACCTCCACGTCGACGTCGAGGAGCTCACGGCTGACCTCGAGACGGTCCGCGAGGAGTCGGGCGGCGCGGACGACGTGGACGACCGGCTGACCGCGCTGGAGGACGACGTCGACGCCATCCGGCGCGACCTCGAGGACCTCGCGGAGATGCGCGACCGGATGGCGTCGGTGTTCGGGGCCCTCGACGCCGACGGCGAGTGAACGTCGGCTCGCACTCTTCTCAGGACTCCCGCCGCCACTGGACGGCCATCACCGACGCGCTCGCGAGCAGGCAGCCGGCCAGTCCGGCGAACGCGGCGCCGTAGCCGGCGACCGTCGAGACGACCCCCATGTAGGTCGCCCCGAACGCGCCGACGCCGAGGAACAGTGCCCGGGCCGCTCCCAGGTCGCCGCCGGCGTTCTCCGCCGGGGCGACGTCGAGCAGGAGCGCGTCCACGAGGGGGAACTGGGCCTTGTAGCCGACCGCCATCACGCAGACCGCCGCGAAGACCGCCAGCCGGCCGCCGGCCACCACGAGGCCGGCCATCGCGGCGACGGCCACCAGGAGGCCCCCGATGCCGATGGCGTGGCGGCTCATCCGGTCCGAGAGGCTGCCGGCCATCGGCTTCACGCCGGCGCCGACGACGAAGACGAGCGCGAACCCGAGGCTCGCCGTGGCCTCGGTGAACGTCTTGGCCTCCTGGAGGTACGTCGGGAGGAAGTTGATGAACGCGCCGACGAAGAAGTAGAACAGCGCGTAGGCCACGAGCACCTCCCGCTGGCGGCGCGTCGTGGCCAGCCGCCGGACGGTGTCGCCGAGCTCGAGGTCGACGTGCTCGAGCGTGTAGTGCTCCCGGTTCCAGAGCGCGTAGAGACCTGCGAGCGCCACCAGCACCCCCGCGATCGGGACGAACGGGCCGCGCCAGGTGGCGTAGGCGAGCGCCGCGACCGCGAGCCCCGAGGCGAGGATACCACCCACGTCGGTCCCGGCGGTGTAGATGCCCAGTGCCCGCCCGCGCCGGGAGACGAACAGCTCCGACACGAGCGCCCGGGTGGGGATGGCGAACAGGCCCTTCCCGACCCCGAGCAGCAGCGTTCCGGCGACGAAGACCGCGTAGGTGCGGGCGTTCGCCACGGCCAGGAAGGCGGCGACGAGGACGAGCAGACCGGGCACGACCAGCGTCGCCCGGCCGAGCCGGTCCGACCACCGGCCTGCGGGATACTGGGTGACGGCGTAGGTGAGCTGGAACCCTGTGAGGGCGAACCCCGCGGTGGCCTTCGTGATCGAGAGGTCCTCGATGATCGCCGGTAGGAGCGGCGAGAGGAGGAACCGGCCGGTCTGGAGCGCCGCCCAGGCCAGCGACAGGGCGAGCAGCATCCGTCCGCCGTACCCCCGGAAGTCGTCGGTGGCTGTCACTGGTCCGGCGTCGGGACGGCGGGGCCTTGAGTGGGGTGTTTGGGGCAGGCGGGACCCGCTTTCACGTGTCGGCCCTCCGGGTGGGTGGACCTGCAAGGGGGTGGGTCAGTCCCCCTCCACCGAGCAGTTCACGTTCTCGGCCGAGAACCACGGTGGGACGGCGGCCGTCTCGGGTGGAGTGAACGGGTATCGGGGAGCCCGCAGTTCTGTATAGCGACATAGAGTTTACACGGGGCTGGCTGTTCCGAAATCCGCCCTCCAGAAAGCGACACAATTCTGCCGAAAACGCCCTCACACCACCGAGTAGATGTTCGCCTCGTACACCTCCCGCACCCGGTCGCCCCAGTTGTGGGTGTAGGTGTCGATGACGTCCTGGGCGACGTCGCCGCGCAGGTACTTGACGACGCCGCGGTCGCCGGTCCGGTCCCGGAGGTGGGTCGTGAAGAAGTGCCGGAAGTAGTGGGGCGTGACGTTGTCCTCGGCGTTCCCGCCGGCACGGTACCACCCGACTGCGGACGCGTGGTCGGCCACGATCGACCGGACCATCGCGGGCGTGACCCGCCGCCCCCACTCCCGCGTCGAGCAAAACAGGGGCTCGGCGGGCGACCTGGCCGTCGGCCGGATTGCGAGATATCGCCGGAGGGTCCGCTTGAGCTCGGCGTCGACCGGTATCACGGTCGAGCGTTTGCGCTTGTTCGACGCCGTCCGCTCCTCGCCGCCGACCACGTCGCCCCGCGAGACGTCGCTGGCGACGAACAGCGAGCCCGGACGGCCGTCGAGCGTGCCGCGGTGGTCCACGTCGTAGGCCGCCTGCACGTCCGGATCCGCGAGGTGCAGGTCCCGGAGGTCGAGGTTGCACAACTCGCCCACCCGGACGCCGGTCTTGACCAGCGTCACCACCAGCGCACGGTCCAGCGGGTGGGTGATGTCGCGGACGAAGGCCCCCATCCCGGCAACAGAGACCTCCCGGCGCGCCGGGTCGGTGTCGACGGACTCGTCCATCTCCTCCATCACGAGGGTCATGGGGTTCGCGTCGAACTCGCCCACCTGGGTCATGTAGGCGTAGAACCGGTGGACGTAGGAGGCGTACGTCGCGACGGTCGACGACGCGAGGTCCCCGCGGATGCGGTGGACCCACGCCATGCACTCGTGGCGCGTCGCCTCCGGCAGGGAGGTGTTCCTGTCGGCCACGTAGGCCTCGAACCGCCGCAGGACGCGCTCGTATGCGTCTCGCGTCCGCCGGGTCTTGCCGTGGTACTCCAGGTCCTCGAGGAAGTAGCCGACGGGGTCGTCGCTCGCGTCGACCGACGGCCCCTCGCGCTCGCCGGCCTCACTCATCCTCCACCACCCGGTAGCCGCCCTCCCGGGGACTGTGAACGACGGCGTTCTCGCTCTGGAGCTCGGCGATGGTCTCCTCCAGGCGGTCCTCGATGTCGTCGGTCAGCGCGGCAAGGAGCTCGTCCCACGAGCAGACCCCCTCCTCGGCGAGGACGTCGAGCACCCGGTCATCCAGGTCGTTACCCCCGGGGTCGGTGGGCGGAGCATCCGGCTCGACGGTGTTCCCGCCGTCGGCGTCGAAGTCGAAGTCCCGGACGCCGGCCTGGACCATCGTGCGGACGAACTCGCTGGCGCTCATGTCCATCGACTCCGCGCGCTCGCGCCACTCCTCGCGCTGGTAGGCCGGGACGTAGGTCCGGACCGCGACCCGCTCGGTCTCCTCCTCGGCTGACATGTCCCCCGGTTCAGCGTCCATCTACTTCAATCTGTGTCAGACATCTAGATAAAAGCCCTTATCGTTCAATCTAATGCGTTCAGATCACCGATAGAGTCAGATATCGTGAATTCTGACACACTATTTTCAGTTGGCATTGTCAGAATAGGCGATAAGAGAATATGTCGAGAATTGTGGCTCCAGCGGGGAGCGGGACCGTTGCATCAACATGAACGTTTATTACAAACCACCTCCTGCGATCGGTACAGACAGATGCTCGGGATCGTACGCGCGAACTGATTCTCCCCCGCCCGAGTACCGTCTCCGACCGCCACCGCCGTTCAACCGATGACAGCCACACGCCACACCGACGACATTGAACCGCTCGTTCCCGAACTGCCGCCGGAGCCACGCACCGACGGTGGCCGGCCAGCTCCCCCCGAGCCGACGTCCGGCACACCGACCCGGGAACCCGGCCAACCCCAGAAGGGAATCAACCCGCTCGTCCCGGACCTCAGGTGAGGCCGTAGCGAGACTTTTTGGCAAGCCTAAAATACTCGCGCCGGATAGCGCCGGTGATGACAGCGGACTCGGAGGAGCCGTACACGTTCGACGACGTGAGCGTCGTCATGGGGACGTACGACGAGGAGGCGGCCGTCGGCTCTGTGCTGGCCGACGTCGACCACGTCACCGACGGCCGCGCGGAGGTGGTCTGCGTCGACGGGTCCTCGGACAGGACCCCCGAGATCGCCCGCGAGCACGGCGCACGCGTCGTCGAGCAGGAGCCCCGGGGGTACGGGGTCGCCGTGAGCCGGGCGCTGCACGAGGCGTCGCGTCCCGTGGTCGTCACCACCGACTGCGACGACACCTATCCGATGGAGGCGCTGCCGCGGTTCCTCGAACGGATCAACGAGGGGTACGACGTCGTCAGCGGCGACCGGCTCTACCACGGTGCCGACGCAATGCCGTCGGCCAACCGCGTCGGCAACGCCGCGTTCGCTCTCCTGGCCTCGGTGCTGCTGGGCGAACGGGTCCACGACACCACGACCGGCATGCGTGCCTACCGGCGCGAGGTCGTCGAGTCCATCGAGTGGACCGAGAACACCGGGCTCTCCGCCGAGTTGCTCATCAGGCCACTGGCCCGGGGGTTCGACGTCGTCGAGGAGCCCATCGACTACCGCGAGCGGGCCGGGGAGACCACCCTGGATCCGCTGGCGGGCGGCGCTGCAATCGCCACCTCCATCGTCCGGGTGTGCGTCGAGGAACAGTTGGGTTCATGACAGGAATCCTCTGGAGAGAAGCTAGCTATAAACTGTATATCGCTATATCAAATCGGTTCCCGTGCGGGACCAGAGAATCGCAGTATGGAATGCTACAAATCAGACGCTGACTGACAGGTCTCTGGACGCCCTGTCACGACGGCCCCAAGCCAGTTTGTCTGAGGTCGTCCGTGCTAACATATTTCCTCGATGCCGGGGTCAAGGAAGGTATGGCAGACGTGGAAGACCTGCGGAAACGGCTCCTCGGACAGCGGTTCTACGACAAGCAGGAGGACGAGGCCTTCACCGTGGTCGGCGTCACCAGCCAGCCGCCGCTCGCCCTCCTCCAGTACGACGACGGCGTCGGGTGGGACGAGGCGGCGTCGAACTTCACTGTCGATGAGGACACCGCCCGGAAGGCGGGACTCGACGAGCACGGACTGGACTCCGAGCGGTACCACCAGCTTGGGCCGGGGCCGCGCATCGACCATACCTGCGACCTCGATGAACACAACTGGTTCCCGCGGCCGGACGACCTCTGGCAGGACGTCCCTTCGGGCGACCAGCGCAAACAAACCCCCGGCCATCCCCGGGACTTCTACAACCGGATTGCGCGGTGCAAGCGGTGCGGGCTCTCCGGGAGCGTCGCCGGCCAATTCGGAAACTACGGGGCAAAGGGTCACCATCAGACGCCGTGGTTCTGCCACGAGTGCAGCGACGTCCTCCCCGGGCACGAACTCCGCTACGTCGGTGACGTGGCTCACTGTCCCGAGTGCGCCGCCGCAAAAGAGGAGGGACGGGACGGCGAGTGAGACGCAGGACGGGGGCACGGCCGCCCGCCACGCGCCCGAAGCTACTTCAGGGACGACTGCAACAGGACGCGTCGATTTCCGACACGTTCGAACCGTGGGTGACCGACCGGGGCGAGATCGCCCACCGGAACGAGACCGGCGAGTGCGTGTGCGGCGGCGACGACCTCGGCCTGCTCGGCCGGTTCCACGATTACGACTGGTGCGGGGAGTGCGACCGTGAGTACGTCTGGCAAGATGGGGAGGCCGTCCATCCCGAGGAGATCCTTGCTACCGACCGCGAGAGACTCGTCCACGCCAGCGAGGAGTGGGAGGCGTTCAAACCTCCTATGCGAGTACGACAAAACGTTCCGCGACCACATCAAGTTCGGCGCGACGGCCGACGACGAGGCTGGCTGTGAGCGCACGACAGTCTCTACATCGGCTACCTGCTGTACAAGTGGGACACGCTCCCACAACTCCTCGTCGTTCACGGCTACCGCGAGCAGGGCCACGGCACTCGGTTCGTTGAGAAGCGGTTCGACCGCCTCGGCGAGGAGGAGATTGAGGTGATGAGTTTTGATGAACGGGAGTCGTTCTACCGCGAGCCGGACGTCCCGTTCGCGAACGTCTAACTGCGTAGCACTGAATGCTCTCGCGGTTCGTGAACCGTGTCGGCGTTCGGTGGTCACCGCCCCGACGTTCGAGCCGCGGGAACCCGCCGGAGTTGCCCGGTATGCACACTATCTCCGTCAGAATCCCCACAGACGTCCACAACGGTGTTAAACGGGGACGACTTGCCGTCCACAGCCTTCGAGTTCGGTTGACACGGGAAGGGCGCGACCCGCCATCTGGGGCGCTCTTTTCACCGCCGGGGAGATATGGTAGACTGTGGATAGAAGATCATTTCTGAGGAACACCACCGCCGTCGCGGCTTTCGGTGTCGGAATGAGCGGCTATCTCGACACCGGCGGCGAGAAGGAGAACCCAACTCCGAACGGAGGTGGCACCAACCGTGCGGACGTACCGACCGGTCGACACGAAGCGGGTGCCTCTGACCCGACAGGTGGCCCGTACCCCACGCAAGGTCGAGTTATCCCGTACCGGCGGGCGCGAAACGGGTGAAACGGACGGAACTGTCGGTGCTCGTTATTACCCCTCCACCGCAACCGACGGTACTTCGATTCCATGCCATCGGGATTGCCGGATTCCACCCGAACGCTACTGGTCGTCGTGACGGTCGCGGTCGTGGTCTCGATGGTCGCTGGCGTGGCCAGCGCGGCCCCGGACGAGACGGGTGCAGTCGCCTCCCCCGACGGGACGCTCCCCGACGAGGGGGCTCTCCCGCCCATGGACGTCCCGTTCGGACCCGTCGCCGGCGCCGGAACCGGATCGGAGGCCGGCGACGCGGGGCCAGGGTCACCCGTCGAGGCCGGCCAGACGGGGTGGGCACCACCGGTCGGGCCGGATCGGACGACGGCGGCGTCACCCGAACCGCAGCCACCGGTCCAGCAGCTACCGACCGGCCGAGTGACCCTCGACGTTCCCCGGACGGAGGCCGTCGACCACGGGACCCCGTGGCTCTCCGGGACGAACGACGGGGGTCGGCTGGCCGGCCACGCAGGCGACGGCCGGCCGGGACCGCGCGCGCTGGCGTGGTTCCTCACCGGTCTCACCGCGCTGCTCGCGGACGCCGCGGGCGTCATCGGCACTGTCGCGGCGGTCGCGGAGGCGGCCGTGACGACGGTTCCGGTCGTCGCCGGGCTCCTGGATGCGGCCATCGGAGTCGCCGGCATCCTGTCGGGACTGCTCGTGCACGCGCTGTATCGCGACCTCGCGGCGAGTCCGAGTGGACTGACCGCGGCCGTCCGACAGCTCCCGTTCGCGGACCTGGACGCCGGTCGCCGACTGGGAGCGTGGGCCTGGTGGCTGCCCGGCGGTGCCAGGGCCGCGGCATCTCGCGGGGAGGACGAGCCGGGGGCAACGAACGGGCCCGACGTCGACAAGGGGAGCGACGAACTCGTGCCCGACAGCCTCGTCGTTCAGCGGATACTGGAGTCGAACGAGGGCCGCCTGAAGCAGGGCGCCATCGTCGAAGCGACGGGGTGGTCCAAGTCGAAGGTCAGCCGGCGCCTGTCCCGGATGGCAGACGACGGCCGTATCGTGAAGGTCAGACTCGGGCGCGAGAACCTCATCTGTCTGGACGGGGCCGAGCCGGACGTCGTCTCGGGAGGACCGACACCGGCGTGACCACGGCTTCGGTGTCCGGGGGTCGGATCCGTCACGGTGGCGGCGGTCTCGCGTCCTCGAACTGGGCGTCCGGGTGCAGTCGCGGCGTGGTCGTAGAACCTCCCGGCCGGTGCGGTGGTCAGATCCCGGACCGCCCCTGTCCCCGCGGGTGTACTCCGGCCGAAATCGACCGCCGACGGAGTGTCGTTCGTCGGAGGTGGGGCGGGCGTCCCGGCCGCGGAACGGCCACGCGAGAAACGGTTTCGTCGACCGTTTCACCCCGAAACGTCCCCCAACGGTGCGCAACGGTTTCGCCGATTGATGGACTGGTCCGGTCAACGGGCGGGTGCCTCGATCGGGCACGAACCATGACAGCACAACGGACACACGCGGACGAACGCACCGATGCTACCGGGGTCTCCGTCGTGATCCCCACGTACAACGAGCGGGAGAACGTCGCGCCGATGGTGCGGTCGTGTCGTCGCGCACTCGCGGAGTACGACGCGGAGGTCATCGTGGTCGACGACGACAGCCCCGACGGGACGTGGCGGCGCGTCGACCGGGAGTTCGGCGACGCGGACGACGTGCGACTCGTACGCCGGGTCGACGACCAGGGACTCGCGACCGCGGTCGTCGAGGGGTTCGACGCGTCGCGCAACGAGCACCTCGGCGTCATCGACGGCGACTTCCAGCACCCGCCGGACCGGCTCCCGGACCTCGTCGACGCCCTGCAGACGTTCCGGGCCGACGTCGCCGTGGGCAGTCGCTACCTGGCTCACGGCGGGATCGAGGAGTGGTCCTCCGGGCGCAAGGCCCTGAGTTACGGCGCGACGCTGATGACCCGAACGCTCGTCCCCGACGCGAGACGCCTGTCGGACCCGCTGAGCGGGTTCTTCGCCGTTCGGCGGGACCTCGTCGACGACGTCTCGCTGTCGCCGACCGGGTACAAGATCCTGCTCGAGATCCTCACGGAGTGCTCCGTCGACCGGATCGCCGAGGTCCCGTTCACGTTCTCGGACCGGGACAGCGGGGAGTCCAAGGCGACCGTCGACGAGTACGCCAAGTTCCTCAACCACCTCGTCTCGTGTTCGTACCGCACCCGTATCCACGACGACGGCCGCCCCGCCGACCCCGTGGCGCTGACCCCCGAGTTCGAACGATGAGCCGGGGAACGCGGGCCGCCGACGGGTTCGACGCACGCCCGATCCGGTGCCCGTTGCGTTGCCGGTCCCGCGCGCGCTCTCGCCGGGGCCGAACCGATGTCGCCGGTCGGCGGTCGGTCGAGGGGTGTCGACGTCGATGAGCGTCGCGATGTGCCCGCACCTCTCGGTCGAGCACTACCGGGGCGGCGAGAAGTGGACCGTCATGGTGGCGAACAGGCTGGCCGCCGACGGCGTCGACGTCGACGTCCGGGCGCTCCCCTACGCGCCCGGGGGGACGCGCCGCGTCTCGGCTACGGACGTGCTCCACGACGCCGTCAGCTACCGTGAGGCGTGGCGCCACGACCTCTCCGGGTACGACGTCTCCTACGTGTTCTACAACCCCCTCTCGGAGGCGTTCTTCGGCGGCGACACCTACCGGATCGCGGGGATCCACTCGTGGGCGTACGTGACGGACCGGCTCTTCGAGTCCCACTACGGCGCCGTCCCCACCCTGGTCAAGGCCCTCTACTGGACGTTCGGCGACCGCGAACTCGGCCGGTTCGACGCCGTCCACACCTGCACCGGGGCGTTCGACTCCCCGAACGAGAACACCGTCCACATCCCCAACTACGTCGACGCCGACCGCTACCACCCCGACGCCGCCGAGACCGGAGACGAGTTCACCGTCCTGGTCACGGCGGCCCGCATCAGGGAGAAGGGCTGGGACCGCGTCCGGGCGACGGCGGCCGAGCTCGGCGAGGAGGACGTCCGGGTGGTCGCCACCGGCAGCGCGGACGACGGAGCGACCGGCTCCCGTCCCGTCGAGGACCTCGGGTTCCTCGAGGAGGCGGAGCTCGCGGCGTGGTACGCCCGCGCCCACGCCGTGTTGCATCCGACGCGGGTCGACGCCGACAGCATCGTGATGAAGGAATCGCTGGCCGCCGGGACGCCGGTGGTCACCACGTCGCTTCCCACCCACCGGGCCCACGCCGACCGGCCCGCGATCCTGTTCGGCGACTCGGTGGACGAACTCGCCGACGGGATACGCCGACTCCGTCGCGAGTGGGGCCGCTCGACCCGGTACGCCGACAGGGCCCGGTCGGCTCGCGACCTCGGCGAGCGATACGACGAGTCGGTCGTGTTTCCCCGGCTCAAGGCACTCCTGACCCGCGATACATGAGTACGCTCGCGCCGAACCGGCACGACGCTCGCGTCAGGCGCTTCGCCCAGTACGTGGTGGTTGGCGCGGTCGGAATTGCCATCAACGAGGGGACGCTGTTCCTCTCGACGGCGTACCTCGGCGTCTCCTACGTCGGCGGTGGCGCCCTGGGTCGCGTCCTGAGCGTCCTGTTCAACTACGTCGTCAACGACCAGTGGACGTGGGGGAGTCACGGGGACGGCGGGGCGGGCCGGTGGGTACTCCGCGGCGGGAAGTACGTCGCGACCCGGCTGGTCGGGATGGCCATCGGGCTGACGACGCTCGTGGTACTCGTCGAGTTCGGGGGCGTCCACTACCTCCTCGCGAACCTCGTCGCCATCGGGGCCGGCGTCGCCTGGGGGTTCCTCGCGAGCGAGCTCTGGGTCTGGGGTGCCCACGAGTCGAGCGACCTCGACGTCGCGGCGGTCCGGCGCCGCGCGGCCTCGGTCCTGTCGCGGGTCGACACCAACACCTGGATCGTCCTCCTGGTCTCGCTCGCGCTCTTCGTCGTCCTCTCGGCGTACACCGTCTCCCTGTTCCGGAGTTTCTGGTCGACCGGGGCCGACCTGGGTGCGTACGTGCACGCGTTCGCGACGACGCTCGACGGGTCGGGGTTCCTCCAGCAGGGCAAGTACCGGGTCAACCACCCGGGCGGCTCCTACTGGGGCGCTCACTTCTCGCTGACCGTCCTCGGATTCCTGGTCCCCTTCGCCGTCCACCAGTCGCCGGTGACGCTGCTCGTCGTGAAGTCGTTCGTCATCGCGGCGGGCGTGCCGGTGTTCTGGCTGGTCGCCCGCGACCACGTCGAGAGCGACAACGTCGCGGTCCTGCTGACCGTGTCCTACGCGCTCAACCCGTTCCTGTGGACGGCCGCCATCTACGACTTCCAGGAGCAGATCCTCCTGCCGGTCCTCGTCATCGGCGCCTACTACGCCTACCGGAAGGAACGATACCTCCCCTTCCTGGGGCTGTTCGCGCTCGCGCTGCTGACGAACGAGTTCGTAATCTACGTCGCGGCGGGCTTCCTCGGCGGCCTCGCCGTCGCCGGCCTCCGGACGGGGCGCCTGCGGGAGGAGGCGACGGTCTTCGCCGCCGCGGGCGGGCTCCTGGTGGCCACGAAGGCGCTGGCGACCTACGTGATCGGACGGTACAGCCGGTTCTCGGGGATCCCGACCGACCGCCTGGCCGACCCGATCGTCGCTGCCGTCGCGGGCGACGGGGCGACCCCGGTCCGCATCCCCCTGACCGACGTCCTCGCCACGCTGCTCGGCGAACCCCTGCTGGCGGTGGACTCGTTGCTGATCAACTGGGAGCTCAAGCTCCTGTTCTTCGGCCTGCTCGGGCTCCCGGTGATGTACCTGCCGCTCGCCGACGAACCGGCGGTGGGTGCGCTCGTTCCGTACCTCGGGCTCGCCTGGATACTGGCGGACAACCCGGCGTACTACCACTTCGGCGCCCACTACTCGCTGTACGTCCTCCCGTTCCTCTACGTCGGCGCCGCACGGAGCTTCGGATGGGTGAGCAGCCGGATCTCCCGGCAGCGGATGGCGAGTCTCACCACCGGCGCCGTCGGCGTCTGCATCGTGGCGACGCTGGTCGGCGGCGTGCTCGTGACCGGCCTGGGATACCAGATGGTCCCGGCCAACGACGACCACACGGAGACGCTCGAGGAGGCGATCGACGCCGTCCCGGAAAACGCCTCGCTGGTGACCCAGAACACGGTCTACCCCCACGTCGCGACCCGGCCGAACGCGACGTTCGTCATGGACGACGAGTACTTCGAGCGGTACCAGCGACGGTACGGGGAGGTGCAGCCCCGGTACATCCTGATCGACACGAGACTGGACACCCGCCCGAAGGACTGGGCCCTGCCGGTCCACCAGGCCTACAGCGACGAGTTCGGCGACGAGTACGGCCTGTACCGGTACCAGGACGGGATCTTCGTCTTCAAGCGCGGCTACGACGGGCCCACGACGGGGATCACGAGAGCGGAGTACACCGTCGACACGCGCCGATACCGCCCCTCCCGGTCGGTGATCGCGGGCATCGACTTCGACGACGTCGCGGCCGACGAGCCGCGGAACGCCGAGAACGTCACCTGGAAGGGGCCGTGGACGATCGACCACGCGACGCTCCCGCCCGGGACGTACACCGCGACCTTCAGGGTGAACGCGACCGCCCCGGACGGGACCGGGACGACCGACCGCCGACCGCCAGGGTCGACGCCGACCCGGCAGTCGGCCGGGTCGCAGTACGTCGGCGTCTCCAGCGCCGACGAGGGGTTGGTCGCGACGCGGGCGGTCAACCGGACCGGGACCTGGACGAACGTCACGGTCGCGTTCACGCTGGACCGGAGCGGCGTCGTCGACTTCCACGGCTTCGAGGCCGGGGACCGGTCGATCCGGGTCGAGTGGATCGAGGTCCGGGAGGTGCGCGTGTCGTGAAAGCGCTGCTGGTCACCGTCGACGCCTGGCGGTTCGACCACGCCGACTTCCTGCCCGACGGGACGGCGGTGGAGACGACGCCGCGCCTGGACGCGTTCGCCGAGGACGCCGTCGCCTTCTCGCAGGCGGTGAGCCACGGCCCGGCGACCCCCTACGCGTTTCCCGGCGTGTTCACCTCGACGCTGCCGCTGGACCACGGCGGGTACGAGACGCTCGGCGACGACAGGACGCTCGTGACCGAGGCGCTCGCCGACGCGGGGTGGCGGTGTGCCGGCTTCCACGCGAACCCGTGGCTGGGCGAGCAGTACGGCTACGCCCGGGGCTACGAGACCTACCGGGACACCGGCGAGTTCGGTCTGCCCCTCCTCGACCGCGGGCGGACCGCCCTCATCGACCGGTTCGGGCTCGACCACCCGGTCTACCGGACGGCCAGGCGCGTCTACCGGCACGCCCAGAAACCGCTGCGCCGGCTCACCTCCGAGGGCGGGTCGGCGGCGAGTTCGGCCCTCGGGACGGTCCGGTCGATGGACGACGAGGCGTTCGCCTGGGTGCACCTGCTCGCCCCGCACGCGCCCTACGACCCGCCCGCTCGCCACCGCGAGGCCGTGGGCGCGCCGTCGCTCGACGCCGCGGCGTCGACGCTGGTGACGAGGGCCCAGCGCGACCCCGGCGCGCTGGACCGGGCCGAGCGGACCGCGGTCGAGGCGCTCTACGCGGCCGCGGTCCGTCACGCCGACGAACAGGTCGGCGACCTGCTCGACGCGGTGGACGACGACGCGCTCGTGGTGGTGACCGCCGACCACGGGGAGGCGCTGTTCGACCACGGGCAGGTCGGTCACGACCCGGCGCTGTACGACGAACTCCTCCGGGTGCCGCTGCTGGTCCGTCCGCCGGCCGGGACCGACCGCCGCGTCGTCGACTCGCAGGTCCGCCACGTCGACCTCGCGCCGACGATCCTCGACTACGCGGGCGTCCCGTCGCCCGACTCGTGGCGGGGGCGCTCGCTCCGCCCGTTCCTGGTCGGGGAGTGGGGGACCGACGACGGCGGGCGCCCGGCGGTCAGCGAGGTCGCGTCGACGAAGCAGACCCCCGGGCGCGTCGACGCCGATGCCCTCCAGGTCGCCGTCCGGACACCCCGCCGGAAACTCGTCGCCGACGACGACATCGTGGGCGGGGCCGACGTCGTCGGCTTCGACCTGCGGACCGACCCGGTCGAGTCCGACCCGATCCCGGACCCCGCGGGCGCCCGCTGGGACGACCTGCGGGACAGGCTCGACCGCCGGCTCGAGGCCGTCTCGTTCGACGGTCCGGAGGTGGACCGGCGCGACGCGGCCGTCCGGGACCGCCTCGAGGACCTCGGCTACCTCGACTGAGTGGACCGCATCGAGCCCCGGGAAGGGCCGCCGTCCCGGACCTCGACCGCGGTCGGGGCGGCGCCGCCGCCAGGCCGGACCTGGTCGTCGGTCAGCAGCTCCTCGACGGTCATGTAGACGACCTCCTCGTCGGCCCCGGCGAGGAAGTCCAGGACGCGGTCGGTGACGGCCGACTGCTCGGTGACGGTCCAGACGCCGCGCTGCTCGGTCCGGCGGGTCCCGGTCTCCGGCTCCTCCAGAGCGCGGCGCAACTGCGTCGCCCGGTGGGTGAACTCCCGGGGGGCGACTGGCGGACGTCGACCAGCCCTTGCTCGCGGAGCTCGTCGACGGCGTCGTACACCCGGGTCCGGGGGACCTCGGACACGCGCGCCACGTCGCGTGCCGTACCGGTGTCGAGCCCGACGAGCGTCACGAACGTGCCTGCGGCGTAGCTGCTCGGGCCGAACTCCTCGAGCTGGGTCACGGCCTCGTCGCCGGGGTCTCCGGGGCTTCGTCCGTCATCTGGCTCCCTCGAACCCGGCCACGCGGGGTGACCGGACCGGGCGCGCAGCGATTGTGGTTGGGACACAAAGGTGACTGCGCGCCGGAAACCGGTAGGAGGCGGGCTGATATAACATTTTTGTGATGAACCGAGTTACAGCCGTGCCGGCGGCTGACAGCGCCGGCACCCGTGCGGTGGCGAGGACGGCGACGGTGTTATCGGTTTCGTGACGACCCTGGTGCGGTGACAACGCCTATGAGTTCCGGGACCGTCTGTGGTCGCAGCTCCGGACCCGTTCCGGACGCAGGTTGGGACACATGAGCACGGACGAAACACTCGAAGACGCCGTCGAGACCCTCCAGCAGCTGGGCCTCAAGGAGTACGAGTCCAGGTGCTTCGTGGGGCTCTCCCGGCTCTCGACGGCCACTGCCAAGGAGCTCAGCGAGGTGACCGACGTGCCGCGGACCCGCGTCTATGACGCCATCAGGGTCCTGGAGGCCGAGGGGCTGGTCGAGGTCCAGCACTCCAGCCCCCAGAAGTTCCGTGCGGTCCCGCTCGACGAAGCGCTCTCGACCTTCCGGGCCAGCTACGAGACGCGGGTGGACCGCCTCCGGGCCACGCTCGAGGGCATCGACACCCTGGAGGGCCGCGACGACGCGTCCGCCCAGGAGGTGTGGGCGATCGCCGACGAGCGGGCCATCGCCAACCGGACGGCCGAGCTCATCGCCGACGCCGAGGAGGAGGTCGTGCTGGTCGTCGGCGACGACTCGCTGGTGACCGACGAACTCCTGAGACAGCTCCGGGCGGTCGACGACGGCGTGACGCTCCTCGTCGGGACGTACAGCTCCACCATCAGCGACCACGTCGAGTCCGAGGTCCCCCACGCGACCACGTTCGTCTCGGGGCTGGAGTGGCTGGAGTCGGGTGACCCCGCCGAACAGGTGGCCGTCGGTCGACTGCTGCTGGTCGACCGCTCGACCATCCTCCTGAGCTCCATCGTCGGCGACACCAAGCGCGAACAGGCGGTGTTCGGCACCGGGTTCGGCAACGGCCTCGTGGTCATCGCCCGGCGGCTGATGGCCCAGGGACTCGACGGGATCCGGGACCCGTCGGACTGAGGCGGTCGACGCCGCCCTACGACCGCGCGGGATACCAGGCCAGCCGGTGGTCGGCAACCAGCTCCACGTCGACCGGCCGACCGACCGGGAACTCGTCGGCGTGGTTGTGCATGCAGTGGAGCACGTCGCCGGTCTCGAGTTCGGCCCGGTAGACGAACGACGGGCCCGAGTACTGGCGGTGGACGATCTCGCCGTCGGCCCCGTCGCCGCTCGCGGGGACGACCCGGAGGTCGTCGGGCCGGACGAGCACGTCCACGCGCGCGCCCTCGTAGGCGTGGAGGTCGCCGGCGATCTGGGCGTGGTCGATGGGGCCGACGCCGGTCTCGACGTGGTCGTCCCAGACGTAGCCCGAGAGGAAGCCAGCCTGGCCGAGGAACGACGCGACGAACCGCGACTCGGGGTGCTGGAACACCGTCGTCGGCTCGCCGACCTGCTCGATGTGGCCCTCGGACATCACCGCCACCCGGTCGCTGATGGACAGCGCCTCCTCCTGGTCGTGGGTGACCGAGACGGCGGTGACGCCGGCCTCCTTGAGGATGGCGCGGACCTCCTCGCGCATCTCCACGCGCAGCCGGACGTCGAGGTTCGAGAACGGCTCGTCGAGCAGGAGGACCGCCGGTTCGGGCGCCAGCGCCCGCGCGAGCGCGACCCGCTGCTGCTGGCCGCCACTGAGCTGGTCCGGGCGGCGGTCCCGGTGGGAATCCAGCCCGACGAGGTCGAGCAGGTCGTCGACCCGCCCGGCCCGCGTCTCGGCGTCGGCGTCGCCCAGCCCGAAGCCGACGTTCTCGGCGACGGACATGTGGGGGAACAGCGCGAAGTCCTGGAACACGATGCCGACGTCGCGGTCCTCGGGCTCGCGGAACCGCCCGTCGCCGGCGACGGTCTCGCCACCGACGGCGACCGTACCCTCGGTGGGTCGCTCGAGGCCGGCCAGCAGCCGGAGGGTGGTGGTCTTCCCGCAGCCCGACGGCCCCAGGAGGGTCAGCAGCTCGCCCTCGTAGACGGAGAGCGACAGGCCCTCGACGGCGGTCTCCGGGCCGTACTCCTTCGTGACGCCGTCGAGGCCCAGGACGACGTCGCCCGCCGGCGGCTCGTCGGCGCCGCCGCTCTCGACGGACTCCGGCTCCTCCTCGGGGACTGCGTGGGTCTCAGCCATCGTCTCCTGTCACCCGTCGGCCGGCGAGCGGGGCGGGGCTGCCGTCACGCGAATCGGGGACTCGCCGGTGGTTGGGCACCGGGGGTCCAAAGGCTGTCGGCCCGACGGCGCGGTCCCTCGCTGGTGCGTGGCTGGTCACGCCCCGGGCCCCCGCTGGTAGCTCGCCAGCCCGCCGGGGTGACCCTGCGGGTTCTCGATACCGACCAGCTCACCGCCGGTCGGCGAGGCGTACAGCGCGAACAGCAGCTCGTTGACCACGTGGAACCGGACGCGCTCGACGTCCGACCCCGTCGGGTCCGGGTCGGCGACGTCAGCGCCCATCTCGCGAAGGACGCCGTCCCGGGTCTCCCGGTCGAGCGTGCCGAACCGCTCGCCGTGCCACGACTCGGCGTAGGCGTCGAGGTAGTCCGCCGCCGACGCGATCCCGGTCGCGTGGTCGTGGCGCTCTGCGGCCAGCCCCCGGACGTACCGCCGGACGAACGCCTCGACGTCGTCGACGGCGTCGGGGTAGAGCACGTCGGCGGCGGCGACGAGCGTCGCGACCTGGGAGGCGGCGACCGGGCCCGGCGGGTCGTCGCCGTCGAGTGCGAGCTGGGCCGCGGACCCGCCGCCGACGGCCACGCCGGTGGTTGCCAGGGCGGCCACCGCGTCCCGTCGCGTCAGCTCCATCCTTCCTCCGATTTAGGAGGGCCTAAACTTAGGGGTTGGGTTCGCGGGCCGACAGCGCCGTCCGGACGAACACCCCCTCGGGGGCGGTCGCCGGGACGTGGGTCGCGGCCCCGCCACAGGCCCGGACGTTCCGGCAGCGCTCGACGCGGGGCGACAGCGCCCGGACCGTCCCGTCGCCGGCCCGGACCGGGAGGTCGAACCGGTAGGCGAAGCCGCCACCGCCCGCGTAGTCGACGAAGACCGTCAGCCGGACCGTGTCCCGGCCGTCGACGGCGAGCGTCCGGTCGCCCACCGGCCGGACGTCGCCCGAGGCCCGGACCGACGAGGCGGTGACGTCGAGGTCGACGGCGACCTCGTCGGTGACGTTCGGCGCCACGTAGTAGGCGCTCCCGTCGTCGGTCGCGACGCGGAGGGTGACGCCGACGGCGCCGTCGGGGACGCCGACGGTGGTCGCCAGCCGGACCCGCTCGCCGGTGACGTCCCGGATACGCTGGAGCCGGGCGGCGTCCGGGGAGCCGGCGGCCGGTGCCCAGACACCCCGGTAGCCGTAGCGGTACAGCCGGCGGTCCGGGAACGCGTCGGCGACGGCGAACGGTCGGTCGTGGAGGGCGTAGACGGCCCGGCCGTCGTAGCCGGGGTCGTTGCGGAGCTCCTGGAACGGGTGGTTGAGCCAGTCGCCGTAGGGGTCGGGCACGAGGACGACCGAGTCCGCCGGCGGTCCGCCCGCGAACGGCTCGTAGGCGTCCTCGTAGGTGCGTGTCACCGCCATGTTCTCGTCGACCCGCCGGTCGAGGTCGGTGGCGGTGACGGCCCCGACGGCGCAGGTGCCCGACACGAGCACCACCGCCAGCGCCACCCTGGCGTGGCGGCGATCGAGCCGGGTGTCGAGGGCGCGGCGGGCGGAGTCGGCGAGCCAGAGCGCCCCCGTCGCGGCGAACACCGCCGTCGGGACCAGGAGGTCGAAGTGGTAGTAGGGCCCGAACGCCGCGACCAGCCCGTCGCCGGCGGCGTCGAGATCGCCCAGGATATTGTAGTTTCCCCAGAACAGCAGGTTGCCGGCGGGAACGGTGACGAACAGGCCGGCCAGCGCCGCCGTCCGGTCGTCCAACCCGCGACGGACCGCGAGGCCGAGCCCCACCGCCGCGAGCAGGGTCCCGAGGACGCCACCCGCCACCCACTCGGTGAACAGCAGTTCGAGCACCGCCCGGTTGGCACGGAGCGCCAGCTCGGGCGTGTAGTCGACCCCGTGGCCCAGCAGCGCCCGGTGGCCGAAGCCGATGCCGTCGCGGGGCCCGAACGCCCGGTAGGGGAACAGCCAGGCCGACCCCGTCACGACGGCGTTGTACCCCAGCGCGACGCCGACGCCGGCCAGCCCCACCGCCGCCGTCACCGCCTGCCGGGGCAGCACCGTCCGCGGCGCCCGTGCGATCGTCCAGCACGCGTGGGCGACGAACGGCGACGCGAACAGGACGGCGGTGAACGGCCGCGCGAAGAACGCCAGCCCGGCCCCGGCGCCGGCCACCGCCGCCCACCGGCGGTCGTCGGTCCGGTCGGCCCGGAGGTAGCCGTACGCGAAGACGAGGTTCAGCAGCGTGGTCGGCGCGTACGGTAGGAACACCGACGAGTCGACGAGGAACAGCGGCGACGCGAGCACGAACGCGCCGGCGAGCAGGCCGGTCCGGCGGTCGAACAGCGCCCGGCCGACGCCGACGACCAGCGCGACGTTCGCCGCGGCGATGCCGACCAGCGCCAGCCGGTAGCCGCCGGCGAGCCGCCCGAGCGCGAACATCGCGGCGGGGACGGGCGCGTACTTCGGATAGAGCCGGTCGCCGGCATCGACGAAGAACCACGGCCGGAACGCGTCCTCCAGCGGCGGCCGGAGGGAAAACTGGCCCTCCAGGAGCATCGCGGCCTGCTGGAGGTACACCGCCTCGTCGTGGTTCGCCGAGTGGTACGGGAACACCTGGGTCGCGACGACCCAGACGGTGACCGCGCCGGCGACCGACAGCGCGGCGGTCGCGACCCGGTACGTCCGGCGCTCCATCTCAGCGACGCACCGTGTTCAGCCAGCCGTGGGGCGGCAGGGCCCGGCTGCGCACAGGCCCGTCGTCCCCGGCCGGCGGCTCATCTCCGGCCCGCGGGTCCTCACTGGCCGACACTCCGACCTCCCTCCCCTGCCAGGATGACGCCCATCGAGAGCCCGGAGACCACCACGAGGACCAGCGCGGGGACGGCGGCCTGGCCGTAGAGGCCAGCCTCCTGGACGCGCCAGATGTAGGTCACCAGCGTGTCGAACCGCAGCGGCCGTAGCAGCAGCGTCGCCGGTAGCTCCTTCATCGTGGTGAGGAACACCAGCGCGGCACCCGTCGCGACGCCCGGGAGGATGAGCGGCAGCGTTATCGACCGGAACGCCCGGAGTCGCGAGCGCCCGAGGGTGCGCGCGGCCTCGACCAGGCGGTCGTCGACCTGGAGGGTCGACGAGCGGATGGACCCGATGGCCTGGGGCATGAACCGGACGACGTAGGCGAACACGAGCAGCGGCAGGGTCTTGTACAGCGCCGGGACGACGTCGAGGCTGAAGCTCACCAGCGCGATGGCCAGCACGATGCCGGGCGTCGCGTAGCCGACGTACGGGGCGCGGTCGGCGAGCCACGCGAGCCGCGAGCCCGAGACCGCCGACCGCACCGCGATGGGGAGCGCGACGACGACCGCGGCCCCGGCGGCCAGCAGCGCGACGTACACCGAGTGCCAGCCGTAGAGCCAGGAGAACTCCATCGTGCCGGTGGCGTAGCCGGGCCCGGTCCGCACGAGCCACATGCCGAATATGCCGATGGGCAGCAGGATGGCCACCAGCCCGACCGCCGCCGGGAGCGCCACCGCGGCGTACCGCCACCGGCCGAGCGAGAGCGTGGCGCGCCCGCGCGTCCCGCGGCCGCCGTAGGCGTCGGACTCGTCGATGCCGATGCGGGACTCGATGGCCAGGATCACCGCGGTGACGGCGAACAGCTGGAGCGACAGCAGCGCCGCGTAGTCGCCCATGAACGCCTCGTTCCGGGCGTAGATGAACTGGGTGAACACCTCCACGCGCATGATGTTGGGGGTGCCGAAGTCCGACAGCGTGTAGAGGGCGACCAGCAGCGCGCCCGCGGTGACGCCCGGCGTGATCTGGGGCAGGACGACCCGGCGGAACGCCTCCCATCGCCCGGAGTCCAGCGTCCGGGCCGCCTCGACGAGCGAGGCGTCCAGCGACAGGAGCGACGCGCGCGTCGTGAGGTAGACGTACGGATAGGTGTACAGCGTCAGGACCAGTGCGGCGCCGCCGAAGCCGTAGATGGTCGGCACCCGCTCGATGCCCAGCGGCGCGAGCGCCGAGGCGAGGACGCCGCGTGGCCCGAACGCCGAGACCGCCGCGAACGCACCGAGGTAGCTCGGGATGGCCAGCGGCAGCGCGGCGACGACGGTCCACAGGCGCCTGAACGGGATGGCGACCTGGACCGTGACGATGGCCAGCGGGACGCCCACCAGGACGCTGGCGACCGTCACGACCGCCACCAGGGCGACGCTGCGCGCGAGCACCTCGAGCGTCGTCGGGGCCACGGCGAGGTCCAGCGCCCGGGGCCCCAGCCCGAGGGCGTCGACGACGAGCCACCCCAGCGGCGCGACCACGGCGGCCGCGATGGCCGCCGCCAGCAGCGTCAGGCCGGTGTCCGTCGCCGACGCTCCCGGGAGCCGGCGACCGACCGCCTCGACCAGGTCCTGGCGTCCCATGCCTCAGCCGAGCACGTCGGCGTCGCGCATGAGGTCCAGCGTCGGTTCGAGGTCCGACAGCTCCGAGAGGTCGACGTCCGGCTGGTTCAGCTGGTCGACGGTCGGGAGGTCGGCCGGCGGTGCGACGCCCGGGATCATCGGGTAGGCGAAGCTGACGGTGGTGAAGAACTCCTGGGCCTCCGCCGAGAGCAGGTGCCGGATGAACTGGTTGACGAGCTCGTCCTTCTCGGTGCCCTTGATGCGCAGCGCGCCGGCGACGTTCACCAGCGCCCCGGCGTCGCCGCTGGTGAACGCCAGGTCCAGCGGTGCCGAGGGCCGGCTGTTCTTGACCCGGAGGGCGTAGTAGTGGTTCGCGAAGCCCGCGGCCAGCGTCCCGTCGGCGACCTGGTTCGAGACGACCCACTCGTCGGGGAACCGACGGGTGCCGGCCTCGCGCATCGAGACCAGCCACTCCCTGGTCGCCTCCTCGCCCTCGAGCAGCCGCATGGCCGTCACGAAGGACTTGAAGGCGCCGTAGGTCGGAGCCCAGCCCATCGTGCCGGCCAGCGCGTCGGTCTCCGGGAACGCCATCACGGTGTCGGGGACGTCGCCCTCGCTCAACCGGTCGGTGTTGTACGGGACGCTCCGCGCCCGGCCGGCGACGCCGACCCAGGCGCCGTCCGCCCCCCGGAACCCCTCCGGGACGGGCGAGACGACCTCCTGGGGGAGGGGCTCGTAGGCATCGTTGTCGGCCACGTAGCCCAGCGAGCTCGCGTCGATGGACCAGAACACGTCGGCCTGGGGCCGCCCCGCGGAGACCTCCTCGACGACGGTCTGGGCCCACGACGACGAGGAGGCGCTGCTCGAGAAGACCTGGAACTCGGGGTAGATCTCCTGGAGCATCTCCACGAACTGGAGGTAGATGCCGCCCTCGCCGCCGCCGATGTAGAGGTTCAGCGACCCCGAGAGGTCCGGGAGCTCCTCGATGGAGGTCCCGCCCGGCGCCGGGCGCCCCTCGACGAGCGCGGCCGAGCCCCGGAAGGAGCTCAGGGAAGGTATCTCCACGTTCTGGGCGGGGTCGTCGCCGTCGCCGCCACCGCCGAACAGGCCCGAGCAGCCGGCCAGGCCGGCCGTCGCACCCGCCGCTGCCGTCGTGAGAACCGTCCGCCGGTCGAATCGCGTGTGGTCGGTCATTGTTTTTAGGGTTACCTAAATCGACAAATGCGTTGTGGTTCGGGTCAGTCGTCGTCCGCGACGGCACGACGCCGGGTGGGGGTCGCCTCGACGGCCTCCAGGCACGCCAGCCAGTCGTGCATGTACTCCCCGCAGTGGGTGAGGAACGCGCCGTTGGCCCAGTCGCTCCAGTCGCCGGCGACCAGCTCGTCGGCGACGGCCTCGAGGACGGCTGCATACGCGTCGGCGTCGTCGCCGACGCCGTCGGACGGCTCCGCAGTCCGAGCGGCCCGTGGAACCTCCGGTTCCACGCCGTCGACGACGCGCCAGAGGTGCTCGTTGAGCTCCAGGCCCGGCGCCTCGTTCGTCAGGTCGTCGAACGTCGACCGGGGGGCCTTGTCGTGGCGACACAGCGGCGCGCCGTTGTGGATGCGCCTGCCGAGCACGTCGCAGGCGCGCTTGAGCACGACGCCCGACCAGATGTCGTCGAACCGGCCGACGTCCCACCGGTTGTCGTCCATCGGGAACTGGTAGAACGCCGGGATGACCTCCCGCCGGAACGCCAGGTTCATCGAGCAGACGGTGAGGTAGTTGCCCCGCGCGGCCACGAAGTCCCCGTCGTAGTCCTCGGCGGTGGTCCGGGTGCGGGCCTGGCCCCGCAGGTCGCCGTCCATCAGGATGCGGACGGCGTCCAGGTCGGGGACGTTCGTCCAGAGGCCCTGGGAGGCGACGACCTCGCCCGGCGCCACCTCGACCGTCGTCGTCTCGACGGTCTCGTCCATCGCCGCGTAGGGGTAGCCCCGTGGGTAGAGCCCGTGGTCGTCGTGGTTCTGGTAGAGGACGTTGACCCAGTCCTCGTCGGAGGCCACGGCCTCGATCTCGCCCGCGAACGCGAGGTTGTCGTAGTGTGTGCCGAAGAAGTCGACGTCGTCGTGGGGCCGGGTGTCGTCGTCGAGGAAGACGACGTACTCGAAGGCGGGCTCGGCCCAGGCGTACAGCAGCCCGAAGCTGGTCTCGGCGTGGCTGGCCGCCGGCACGACGTGGTCGTACTCGGCGGCGCCGTGCTCGCGGAACCACGCCTCGCGGCGCGAGCCGTCGAACACCTCGCCCGAGACGCCCAGGTCGTCCAACATCGCGGCCATGGCGTCGACGTCACAGAAGTCCTCGGTCACCAGGACGACGTGGAGCCGGTCGACGTCGATCCCGTGGTCGCGTGCGTTGGCGACGTACTCCCTGACGCAGTCGTACTCGCGGACGGTCGGGACCACGACGCAGGTGTCGGCGTGCATTCGGCCGTAGATGTTTAGGGGGGCCTAAAACACTTGCGAACTTTCGGCCGACCGAAAACGGTGGGACACCCCCGACGGCCGACACGTCGAGGTACCATTAAGGGCGCGTCCGTGGTACGGCCGACAGTTCGATGACATCCCCGCCCCACCCGAAGTCACTACGCGACACGGGGACGCCCGGTCCCCCGCCGGAGAACGGGTCCGCCACCGAATCTGCCCGGGACAGTCCGGGGACGCACCGCGGTCTGGGGGCCGCCCGCCGACGTGGGCCCCGGGGACGCGGGGCGCCGGCGTGACCATGCTCCTCGAGGACAAGACCTGCGTGGTCACGGGCGCGTCGCGGGGCATCGGCCGGGCCATCGCCGAGGAGTTCGGCGACCACGGTGCCGACGTCGTCGTCAACTACCGCACCTCCGAGGGGCTGGCCCACGAGGTGGCAGACGCCATCGAGGACGGTCCCGGGCGGGCGGTGCCCGTCCAGGCCGACGTCTCCGACCCCGAGGCGGTCGCGGCGATGGCCGAGACGACCCACGAGGCGTTCGGCCCCGCCGACGTGCTGGTCAACAACGCCGGGCTCACCATCGACAAGAAGTTCGAGAACATGACCCGCGACGACTGGGAGACGGTGATGGAGGTCAACCTCGGCGGCGTGTTCAACGCGACGAAGGCGTACTTCGAGGACATCAAGCGCTCCGAAGCCGGCCGGCTCGTCAACATCTCCTCGGTGGTCGGCCAGCAGGGCAACTACGGCCAGGCCAACTACGCCACCACGAAGTCCGGCCTGTTCGGGTTCACCAGGACCATTGCGCTGGAGCTGGCCTCGACCGGGTCGACGGCCAACTGCGTCGCCCCAGGATTCGTCGAGACCGACATGCTCGAGGAGGTGCCCGAGCGGGTCAAGGAGAAGATCCTCCGGCGCATCCCGCTCGACCGGTTCGCGACGACCGACGACGTCGCGGGCATCGTCCGGTTCATCGCCAGCGACGACGCCGCCTACATGACGGGGCAGATCCTGGCGGTCAACGGCGGCATGGAGTGGTGACCGGTCGGGACCCGGCCGCTGCACAAGAGTTACCACCGCCTGCGGCGAGGGCAGTGACATGCGCGACGTCGCCATCGTGGGCGCCTCGATGACGCAGTTCGGCCAGCGCGAGGCGTGGGTGCTGGAGCTGCTCGCCGAGGCGGGCCGGGCCTGCCTCGACGACGCCGGGGCGACCCCCGACGAGGTCGAGCACTGCTACGTCGCAAACATGGCCAGCGGCGAGTTCGAGGGCCAGACCGGCGTGCCCAACGCGCTGGTCCACGACCTGGGTGCGATGCCCGCCTACGCCCAGCGCGTCGACCAGACCTCCGCGTCGGGCGGCGCCGGCACCTACGCCGCCTGGCAGTCGGTCGCCTCCGGGGCCAGCGACGCGACGCTGCTGGTGGGCGGCGAGAAGATGACCCACCGCACCACCGGCGAGGCCACCGACGTCATCGCCTCGCTGACCCACCCCGTCGAGTACAAGCACGGCGTCACCCTGCCGTCGTTCGCCGGGCTCACGGCGCGGCTGTACCTCGACCGGTTCGACGCCCCCCGGGAGTCGCTGGCGAAGGTCGCCGTCAAGAACCACGCCAACGGCGTCCACAACCCCCACGCCCAGTTCCGCACGGAGGTCGACGTCGAGACCGTCCTCTCCTCGCCGGTGGTCGCCGACCCGCTCCGGCTGTACGACTTCTGTCCCATCACCGACGGCTCGGCGGCGCTGCTGTTCGTCCCCGCCGACGCCGCCGGGTCCTACGCCGGCCCCCACGCCCGGGTCGCCGGCGTCGCCGGCGCCACCGACACCCACGTCGTCCACGAGCGCGCCGACCCGACGACCATGCGCGGTGTCGTCGAGTCCGGCCGGGCGGCCTACGAGCGGGCCGGCATCGGCCCGGAGGAGGTGGACGTCGCGGAGCTCCACGACATGTTCACCATCCTGGAGCTCCTCCAGATGGAGGGCCTGGCCCTCGCCGAGACCGGTCGCGCCTGGGAGCGCGTCGAGGCCGGCGAGACCGACCTCGACGGCGACCTCCCCGTCAACACCTCCGGCGGGCTGAAGAGCAAGGGCCACCCGCTCGGGGCCTCCGGCGTCGCGCAGGTCCACGAGATCTACCGCCAGCTCACCGGCGAGGCCGGCGACCGCCAGGTCGACGCCGACGTCGGGCTGGCGTGCAACGTGGGCGGGTTCGGCAACTGCGTCACCACGACGGTGCTGGAGGGGGTGGCGGCGTGAGCCTCGAGGCCCACCGGTGTCCGTCGGGCCACCTCACCTATCCGGCCCACCCGGTCTGCCCGGACTGTGGCGCCGACCAGACCGGGACGGTCGACCTGACCGACCGGACGGCCACCGTCGTGACCTGGACCACCTCGACGGCGACCCCGCCGGGCGTCCGCGAGCCGAACCACCTGGCCATCGTGGCGTTCGAGGTCGACGGCACCACGGTCCGGGCCCTCGGCCAGCTCACCACCGGCGACGTGGCGATCGGCGACGAGGTCGAGCCGACCTACGTGGCCGAGCTCCGCGAGCCGGGCGCCGGCATCCGCCACCCGGACAGCCAGGCCTGGGACGGCTACCGGTTCGCCCCCGTCGAGTAGCGAGGCGTGGCGCGTGGGCGCAAGATTATTGTACGTCCGGTTCTCCGTATGAAAGAAGACGATGGACGGACACCCGGACGAGGAACTGTTCCCCCAGGCACTGGCGGGGCTGAAGCGACGGGGGAGCAGTCTCCTCGTCGTGGGCGGCGCGGCGGGCGACGGCCAGCTCGCGGCCTGCGGCCGGCTGCTCGGCTCGACGGCGGCGGACCGCGAGCGCCTGCTGGTCTGCACCGGCGAGGGCGACCACCTGGACGAGCGGGTCGAGGCGGTCGAGGCGAGGAGCGTCCACGTGCTGGACGCCGGCAACTGCACGCGGAGCACCGCGACCCGGACCGGGGCGCCGGTGCCCCCTTCGACCGCCGACGTGCCGGACGGGGACCTGGACGCGCTCCGCGCGGCGACCGTCGCGGAGATCGAGTCCCGCGGCGACCTCGAGTCGGGACGGCTCCGGGTCTGCGTCGACACGCTGGCGCCGCTGCTCGAGGCCCACGGACGGGCCGACGTCACCGGCTTCCTGCAGTCGGTGACCAGTGAGGTCGGCGACGCCAGCGGGATCGGTCACGTCCACCTCCCGGTCGACCGGGACGACGCGGTGGTCCAGACGCTGGCGCCGCTGTTCGACGCGGTGCTCGAGGTCCGGACCGAGGGGGGCGAGCACAGCCACCGGTGGCACCTCCGGGACCCGGAGCTGACCACCGACTGGCTCGCGCTCTGAGCCGGAGCGATTTAGGCCGACCAAAACCCTTATCTCCGAGGGGTGCCGCCATCCGACGATGGCAGTCCACCGGCAGCGCGACGGGGCGTCGGTCGACGGCGAGCCGACCATCGCGGTCCACGGCACCTCGCCGGACCGCGCGGTCTTCACGGAGTCCGGCAACCCCGACGGGTGGATCGCGACGGACCTGACGGTGCGGCTGGAGCGGTAGCGGAGACGGGAGATTCCGAATTTCTCGCGGCCGCGGTCCTACTCCATCGCGTCCTCGACGACGAGGGTGTCGTCCTCGAGGTAGTGCTCGAAGTGGTGGGCGTGCTCCTCGACGTCCTCGAGCACGTCCCGCAGCAGTTCGCTGGTGGCGTAGTCGCCGAGGTCCTCGGCCAGCGCGACGTGGTCGCGCAGCGTCTCGATGATGTCGCCGAACATCGCCATGTCGTTGGCCAGCGACGTCCGGATGTCGTAGACGTCGTCGTCCTCGGGCTCGACGGGCGCTTGGGCCGACAGCGCGTCCATGCCGGCGGTGGGGACGCCGCCCAGCGCCTGGGCGCGCTCGGCGATGGCGTCGGCGCCCTCCTCGAGGTCCGCGGCGACCTCGCCGAGGTACTCGTGGATGCCGAGGAACTCCGCGCCCTCGACGTTCCAGTGGTGCTTCTTCACCTGGTGGTACGCGACGTAGGTCGCCGCGAGGTCGGTGTTGAGCGCGTCGATGATCTGCTCGGCCTTCTCCGCGTCGAGCCGGAGGGCCTCGCTCTCCTCGACCTCGCCGGGACGCTGACGGACGGTCTTCTGGGTGCTCATTGCGTACGGGAATTGGGCGGGCTCGCACTTAAAACTTTGTGCCACGAGAACAGAAGTTCCGTTTCTCGAAATTATTTTTCGGTGTTCCCGTCGAAGATGCCGACGCGGGCCCGCGTCTCGTCGAACTCTCCGGGGTCTAAGTCGACGACGAGGTCCTGCTCGCCGGTGGCGAGCGCGGCCTTCACGCTGCCGTCCGGCCGGGCGACCAGCGACCGGCCGGCGTAGGTCGTCGGCGTCGCGTCGGGGAGGTCCCGGCGACCGGTGCGGCCGGCGGCGACGGCCCACCGCGCGCCGTCCAGCGCCCGGGCGCGGACGAGCAGTCGCCAGTTGGTCGCGTGGGCCGCCGGCCACGCGCCGAGCACCAGCAGGGCGTCGACCCGGTCCGCGGTGAAGGCCGCCGACTCGGCGACGAAGTTGAGGTCGTAGCAGGTGACGACGCCGGCCCGGCCGACGGGCGTGTCCACGACGACCCGCTCGTCGCCCGGCGCGAGCAGGTCGCGCTCGCCGCCCCAGAGGTGGCGCTTGCGGTAGGTCGTCGTCGTCGCGCCGTCGCTCTCGACGTACAGCGCGGCGTTGTGGAGGTCCTCGCCCGCCCGGGTCACCGCCCCGACCAGGAGGTCCAGCCCCTCGTCGGCGGCCAGGTCGCGCAGGCGGGCCACCGCCGGCCCGTCGGGGTCGACGGCGGCGCCGCGGACGCGCCCGTCGGCGACGAAGCCGGTCAGCGCCAGCTCGGGGAACACCGCCAGGTCGACCCGGTCGGGCAGGCCCCTCGCGCGGTCGGCGACCGCGGCGAGGTTGCGCTCGACGTCGAGGTCCGCGACCGAGAGCTGGCAGGCGGCGACGGTGGCGGCGTCCATGGCGGGAGCCGGGGCGGCCCGGCCTTCACGGTTCCGGCGACCGAAAGGCACGTGGCGCTACGGCGACCGGTTGCAGCCATGGACGCCCAGGACCGCGTGGCGCGGTTCGTCGCCGCGAACGACCTGGAGGCCGACCCTGCGTACCGACTGCTCGACCTGACCGCGGAGGTCGGCGAACTGGCCGCCGACGCGACGGCGTCGTCCGGCTACGGCGCCCGCCCGGCGGACCTCGCGGTGGCCGAGGACGAGCTCGGCGATGCGCTGTTCGCGCTGCTGGCGCTCGCCGAGTCGCTGGACGTCGACGCCGGGGCCGCGCTGGAGACGTCGCTGGCGAAGTACGAGGCACGCATCGACGACCGGGGCGACCCCGGGAGTCAGTAGTCCCGGTCGGCGACGGTCTCGCCGTCGTGGGTGACGACGACGCTGCCGACCTCGCCGTCGTAGTCGACGGTCGCCTCGTAGTCGATGTCGACGATGCACTGGATGCAGGCCGTCTCGTCGCCGCCCTCCTCGCGGGTCGTCACGGCGACCCGGAGCTCGTCGCCGTCGAAGGCCGCGCGCTCCAGTACCGCCGTGTAGCAGCCGTTGTTGCCGGTGGCCGTCCCGTCGACGGTCACCGTGCCGTCCTCGCTGGTCACCGTGGCACCGGCGCCGCCGGTGCCACAGCTCTGGTCGGTGACGGCGAACCCGGTGTCCGTGACCGCCGGCTCGGGCGTCGGTGACGGCGTGGGCGTCGGCGTCGCCTCGTCGGTGGGCGTGTCGTCGCCGTCCCCGCCGGGTGCGCCCTGGCCGAGGCAGCCGGCGAGCCCCGCCGCGATTCCCGCACCGGCAGTGAGCAGCGTCCGTCGTCGCATACCTCGACGGATGGGTGGCTCGGAAAAACCCCTTCCCCATCCTCAAACGTCCGTTTGAACCATCCGACAGCGATAAGCGGCCGGCCCCGGAGACCGGCTGTATGCACCCCCGCGCCAGCGAGTTCGCCGACCGGGCGGCCGACGAGCACGGCGTCTCGGTGGAGGTCAGGGAGTTCCAGTCCGGCACCAGGACAGCCGGCGACGCCGCCGAGGCCATCGGTTGCGACGTGGCCCAGATCGCCTCCAGCCTGGCGTTCGCCGTCGACGGCGAGCTGGTGGTCGTCGTCACGAGCGGGGCCAACCGGGTCGACGAGGCGCGGCTGGCCGACCTGCTCGACGCCGACGAGGTGCGGATGGCCGAGGCCGACGAGGTCAAGGAGACGCTGGGCTGGGCCATCGGCGGCGTCCCGCCGTTCTGTCACGACCGCGCGGTACCGACCTACGTCGACGAGACGCTGCTCGCCCACGACGTCGTCTGGGCCGCCGCCGGCACCCCCGACGCGGTGTTCCCCATCGACCCGGCGCGGCTCCGGGCGGTCGCCGACGCGACGCCGGTCGCCGTCACCGGCTGAGACCGCGGCGGACCTTTCTCCCCCCGTCTCGTCGTTGTCACCGACGATGTGGCTGGCGACGCTGTTCGACCCCGACTCCGTCGCCCTGGTCGGGGCCTCCGGGAGCCGGGCTCGGTCGGTCGAGCCGTCCTCGAGAACCTCCGACGGTTCGACGGCGAGGTGGTGGCCGTCAACCCGGGCTACGACCCCGCCCTCGGCGTCGAGCGCCACGACGAGCTGCCGCGGCGGGTCGACCTCGCGGACGACGCCTGAACCGTCGGCACCTTTTATACTGGCGGCGAACCGACCGTCGCGTGGAGCCGAGACGGGCTCCGTAGTGTCACACGGGGGCACACACCCCCCGGCGCACTACCGCCACATCGCGACGGCGGCGTGCGGTAGCCGCTCCGCGCGGGCCGCGGTTCTCCGACGCTCAGACGGGTCGGTCAGGCGTGGCGCTCGATCAGTCCCGCGAGTTCGGCCTTCTCGGTGACCCCCACGACGCGCTCGGCAGGTTCGCCGCCGGCGAACAGCACCAGCGTCGGCACTCCCTGGACGCCGAACTCCCCGGCCAGCCCCTGGTGGGCGTCGACGTCGACCTTCGCGACCGCCGCCCGGGTCTCGGCGGCCAGCTCCTCGACGACCGGCTCGAGCATCTTGCACGGCCCACACCAGTCGGCGTAGAAGTCCGCGAGCACGACGTCGTGCTCCTCGCGGAGCTCCCGGAGGTGGTCGGGTCCCTCGACGTGGACCGGTTCCTCCGGCACGTCGACCGCCGCGAGCAGCTCCTCGCGCTTGCGCTCCCTGATGTCCTCGGCGTCGTCCGCACGTCCCATGCGTCGACGATGGGGCCGGGGGCAGATAAGTACCGCGCGCTCGGGTCGGCCCGTGCCTGTGCCGGCCAGCCGGTGGCGTGGCCGCAAGACGGCCGGCGAACGCGCGCAGCAACCATTAAGTCCCGGCCCCCCAAGCCGCCGGTATGGGCGTCCAGCAGGAGTCCGCTCCCCAGGAGATAACCAACCTGGTCGGTCGCGAAGTGTACTCGAACAACGGCGTGTTCGTCGGCGAGGTCGAGGACCTCCGGCTCGACCTCGACCGCCAGCAGGTCACGGGGCTGGCACTCGCGGACCTCAACGTCGAGCTGTTCCGGGACGCCGTCGAGGGGTCGCGGGGGGTCATCCTGCCGTACCGCTGGGTGCGGGCCGTCGGCGACGTCGTGCTGGTCAACGACGTCGTCGAGCGCATCCGCGAGGCCGACGAGGACGAGGAAGCGGCGGCCTGACCGGAGCCCGGCGGGCGTGACCGCGCCGCCACTCACCGCTCGTCCAGCGGCGTCCACGTCCGGCCCTCGGCACCGACGTACCTGCTCCGGGGCCGGATGAGCCGGTTGTCGGCCTTCTGCTCGAGGGCGTGGGCCGTCCAGCCGCCGACCCGCGCCACGCCGAACGTCGCCGAGAACAGGTCCCGGGGGACGCCAACCCCGTGGAGCAGCGCGGCGGTGTAGAACTCCACGTTGGTCTCCAGGACCCTGTCGGGACTGTGCTCGGCCAGCAGGTCGGTCGCGACCTCCTCCACCTCGGTGACCGTCTCGAAGAAGCGCTGGCCGTCGGGCGAGACCTCGTAGAACGTCCGCGCGGCCGCCGAGAGGACGGCTGCACGGGGGTCCCGGGTGCGGTACACCCGGTGGCCGAAGCCCATCAGGCGCTCGCCCGCCTCGAGCCGGTTCCGCAGCCAGCCCTCGGCGTCACCGGAGTCGTGGATCGCCAGCAGCATGTCCAGCACCGGGCCCGGGGCACCGCCGTGGAGCGGCCCCTTCAGCGCACCGACGGCGGCGGTCACCGCCGACACGACGTCGGATTCGGTCGACACGACCGTCCGCGCGGCGAACGTCGAGGCGTTGAAGCCGTGGTCGACGACGGTGTTGAGGTAGGTCTCCAGACCCCTGACGGCTGCCTCGTCGGGCTCGTCGCCGGTGAGCATGTGGAGGTAGTTGGCGGCGTGGCCCAGGTCGGCCCGCGGCGGGACGTAGTCCTCGCCCTCGCGGAACCGGTGGAACGCGGCGACCACGGTGGGGACCACGGCGACGGCACGGCGTGCCGCCGACGCGTCGTCGCCGTCGCCCGCGAGGTCGGCCGCGGCGACGCCCATCCGGAGCGCGTCCATCGCGCCCCGGTCGGCCTCGGCGGCCCGCCGGAGCACGTCCCTGACCGCCGGGTCGACCTCCCGCCGGTCAGCCAGGTCGGCCCGGAACGCCGACAGCTCGTCGGCGTCGGGGAGCCGGTCCTCGTACAGCAGGAACAGCGTCTCCTCGTAGGTCGCGCGGTCGGCCAGCTCCGCGAGCGGGTAGCCCGCGACGACGAGCTCGCCGGCCTCGCCGTCGATGCGCGAGAGCCGGGTGTCGCCCGCCACGACGCCCTCGAGCCCCGGGTGGTAGTTCAGATCGTCCGTCATCGGTTCGGGGTTGGGTGGCGTCGCGAATAGTGGTTTGCGTCGAGGAACCGGAGCGAGTTGCGGGTCGACGGGCACCGGGGGTTCCGGACCGCTCCATCCGAGAGGGCCCCACGGCACTCCCGCACCGCCGCTCTCCGTGGTCGGGGAGGTCCCGAGCGCCACGACCACGTGGGGGCTAGGAGCCGTTCGATCCCTCGCTGCCCTCCACGCCCATCGCGGCGAACAGCTTCGACCGGACGGCCTCCTCGGTCAGCTCCAGCAGCGTCTCGCGGTTGTCCTCGGTGGTCTCGATGCCGGTGAAGATGCCCAGCGGGATCTCCGCCGAGGCGTCCGTGGAGTGACCGACGACCTGGCCCATCTCGCCGAACGCGCTCTGGAGGACGTTGCCGATGTCCATCCGGATGTCCTTCGAGCGGGCCGCGAGGTAGATCTCCTCGTCGGCGATGGCGAAGACGGCGGTCGTCGTGATGCCCTCGAGGTTCAGGAGGTGCTGGGCCGCCTGCGAGAGCGCGTCGCGGTCGGTGATGAACCCGGCGTTGGAGACCAGGTGGCTGCCCTTTACCTCGCGGTTCCGGATGGCCTCGGCGAGCACGTCCAGGGTCTCCGGACTCATCGACGGCGACTCGACCTGCTCGAGGGTGTCGTGGTCGGCGAAGGGGTAGAGGTACGCCGCAGCCGTCAGGTCCGCCGGCGTCGTGTCGCGCTTGAAGTCCAGGGTCTCGGCCCGGATGCCGTACAGGAGGGCGGTGGCGACCTCCTCGGTCAGGCTGAGGTCGAACTCCTGGAGGTACTTCGTGAGGATGGTCGACGTCGAGGAGACGTTCGGCCGGATGTCGACGAACCCCGCGTCGTACTCCACGTCGGGTTCGAAGTGGTCGATGAGCACGTCGACCTCACGGTCCATCTGCGGGTCGGTCGCCTTGGCGTAGTCGACCAGCGCGATGGTGTCGTAGTCGGCCAGGTCCACCTCCTCGCGGGGCGTCAGCTCGATGCCCAGGAGGTTGACGAACGCCCGGTTCTCCTGGTGGCCGATCTCGCCCTCGTAGATGATGTCGGCCTCGACGTCCCGGGAGGCCGCGATGGCCTGGAGCGCGACCGCCGACGCGATGGAGTCGGGGTCGGGCGAGCGGTGGGCGAAGATGGCCAGCCGGTCGCCGGAGTCGATGACGGCGGCGAGCTTCTCGGCCTTGTACTCCAGCTCCCCGGACTCCAGCGAGCGCAGCGCCGAGTCGGCGATGACCGCCGAGGGGTTGATGACCACGTCGGCGCCGGCCCCGCGTATCTCGTCGGCGCTGATGGGGTCCGAGGCACGGACCACCACGAACTGGTCGCCACCGCGCTCGCGAATGTTCCGGACGGCCTCCTCGTTGGCGTCGACGTCGGAGGACATGATGAGGACGACGTCGCGGTCGGCGACGGCCTCGGCCACCTCCTCGTCGCGGATGTCCGCCGTCCGGGCGTCGAGGTCCTGGTCCCGGAGGGCCTCGACGCGGCCCTCGTCGCGGTCGATGATGAGCACGTCCTTGCCCTCCTCGACGAGCCCGTCGGCGACGGCGTGGCCCACGCTGCCACAGCCCAGAATGGCGTACGACGACATCGAGGCCATCGAGATGGCGTCACTCATTCGTCGGAAGTGTGGTACGACGCTACTTAAATCGCGCACCTTCGCACGGGGGGAACACAACCTATTTGGGTGAACCCCGGTAACTCGAATCCGCGGGCCGATAGCTCAGTCAGGGAGAGCGACGGCCTCTTAAGCCGTCGGTCGAGGGTTCAAATCCCTCTCGGCCCGCTCCTGCGACGAACGGACGTGAGGAGCGGAGCGGCCGGGGATTTGAACGAGAGGAGACGCAGCCCGCGCAGCGTAGCGAGCAGGAACGTCTCCGCGTAGTTCAAATCCCGGTAGGCTCAGTTCCGCCTAGGGTACTTAAGGCCACAGCTTACTTCCCCGACCCGTCCCAACCGTCCCGCCGCCATGTCGGGCTTCCAGACCTACGACTGCACGAACTGCGGCACCGCCTTCGTGGCCTATCCGGACGCCAACGCCACCGACGGCCCGTACTGCAGTCCGGCCTGCGAGTCGGCGGGCGAGGGCTACGCCTGAGCTCGGCTACTGCTCGGGGCTGTAGTTGGGCGCCTCGTCGGTGATGACGACGTCGTGGGGGTGGCTCTCCTGCTGGCCCGCCGGCGAGACCCGGACGAACTCGCTGCGCTCCTTGAACGCGGGCAGCGTCTCGGCGCCGACGTAGCCCATCCCCGACTGCATCCCGCCGACGAGCTGGTGGAGCTCGTCCTCCAGGGGGCCCTTGTAGGGCTTGGCGGCCTCGACGCCCTCGGGGACGTACTCCTCGTCGGCCTCGTCGTCCTTGAGGTAGCGGTCGCCGCCGCCGGACTGCATCGCGCCGACGCTGCCCATGCCGCGGTACTGCTTGTACTTCTTGCCGTTCATCGTGATGACTCGCCCGGGGGCCTCGTCGGTGCCGGCGAAGTACGAGCCCAGCATCACCGCGTCGGCACCGGCGGCGATGGCCTTGATGGCGTCGCCGGAGTAGCGGATGCCGCCGTCGGCGATGACCGGCACGCCGTGGCGGCTCGCGACGTCGGCCACCTCGGCGATGGCGGTGATCTGGGGCATGCCGGCGCCGGTGACGACCCGCGTGGTGCAGATCGAGCCCGGACCGATGCCGACCTTCACGCCGTCGGCGAAGTCGACGACGTCCTCGGCGGCGGCGCTGGTGCCGATGTTGCCGACGACCACGTCCGCGGCGACGTCGCCGGCGATGGTGCGGGCGCTGTCGATGACGTCGAGGTTGTGGGCGTGGGCGCAGTCGATGAACAGCACGTCGGCACCGGCCTCGTCGGCGGCGGCGGCGCGCTCGTGCTCGAATGGGCCGACGGCGACCCCGACCCGGAGCGCGCCCTCCTCGTCGCGTGCGGCGTCGTCGTACTCCCGCCGCGAGAGGATGCCCCGCATCGTGACGAGGCCGGTGAGCCGGTCGCGCTCGTCGACGACCGGGACGCGCTCGATCTTGTGCTGGTACATCAGCTCCAATGCCTCGCGGGTGTCGACGCCCTCCTCGACGGTGACGACCTCGTCGGTCATCGCCTCCCGGACTGGGTCGTCCTCGTTGATGCCGAGGTACGGCCGGATGTCGGTGCCGGAGATGATGCCCAGCACCCGGTCGTCGTCGTCGACCACCGGCGCGCCGGAGACGTCCTCGCGGTCCATCAGCCGGTCGACCTCCGCGACGGTCTGGTCCGGTTCGGCGGTCACGACGTCGCGGATGACCAGCTCGTCGGCGCGCTTGACCGTCTCGACCTGCCGGGCGGTCTCCTCGGGCTGCATGTTGCGGTGGAGGACCCCGAGCCCGCCCTGGCGGGCCATCTCGACGGCGAGTTCGGCCTCGGTGACGGTGTCCATCGCCGCCGAGAGCACGGGCACCGTCAGCTCGACCCCGGTGGTGACCTGCGTCGTCAGGTCCGCGTCGTCGGGCTCCACGCGGCTCTCCTTGGGCCGGAGGAGCACGTCGTCGAACGTGAGGGCGTCCGGAACGCGGAGTTTCTCCGAGAAGAACGCGGAGTCGTTCGCCATGTAATCGGTGGTGGCGCCCGGGACTAAAACGTTGCGAGACACCCGGTAGGGCGGCCAGGCCCCGTGTGGACGCGACCCACGCAACGCTTATCCCCGCGTCGCCAGTTTTGCCGGTATGGACTCCGCCAGTCCCACCCAGTCGCGTACCGTCCGTCGGCACAGCCCCGTCTCCGGGGCGCCGACATTCGGGGACGGTACCGGGAAAACGGCGGAGTCGCGCCAGGTGTCCTTCCTGTTCGACTGGTTTGCCGACCTCGCGTCGGCCCCGACCAGGCACCGCGGCGCACACCACCGCCGGGCCACCGGAGAGGCCCACGCTCCCTGAGGCATGAGCGTCTCGCGGCACCCGATAGCGCTCCGGCTAGAGCGCACCGTGGGCGAGGGGACCAGACTCCTGGCCGTCGTGATGGGGCTCCCGCTGGTCGACGGCATCTTCCCGGCCCTCGTGCTGGCCGGTGCCGTCGGCAGTCCGCTGGGGATCCTCGAGATCGGCCTGCTCGTGTTCGGCGGGTCGGCCACCGTCGCGGTCGTGCTGGCCGAGATGGAGGGCTCGCGGCGCGACCAGGTGACCCGCGTGCTGGCGGTCGGCACCATCGTGGTCGCCGTCGCCGCCCTGGAGGCCGCACTCGCGCCGACCATCGCCGGCCTGCTCGACCTCGCCACCTTCGAGCGGTTCGCCGCGCTGGTCATCCTCGCCGTCGCCGCCAAGACGGCGTCGGCCACCGTCGGCGAGTACCTCCCGCGTCCCGCCGTCATCGTAGGCCTCGGACTGGTGGCCAGCTTCCAGCCCACCGACCCGACGCTGCGGCTGGCCGCCGACCCGATGCTGGTCGCGCAGGGCGCCGCCGCTGCGGCGGTCGGCGTCGGCTTCGCCCTGGCCGTCGCACTGGCGGCCCCGTGGCTCCGCGGGTCGGTCGACCTCGACCGGTTCCGGTTCGGCAGCGCCGTCGCACTGGGCGTGCTCCCCCTGTCGCTGCTGGGGGTCGTCTCGGCGGACGTCCCGCTGGCGCTGTCGGTGCTGGCGGTGACCGCCGTGCTGTCGTTCGATCCGGACGGCCTCTGGAACCCGCTGCCCGCCACGGCCATCGCCGCCGAGGACGACGGCGCCGGGACCGACCCCGCCGCCGTGACCGAGTCGACGACCGCCGACGGCGGTCCCACGACTCCCGAGTCCGATGGCACCGACACCGACCCGTCGGGCACCCCGGGCGTCTCGGACGGCGACCGGGCGCCGTGGCTCTGAGGGAGGACAACGCTTAGGCCCCTCCGTCGCCCTGTTCCGGTATGGCCGACAACCGGGTCGTGCAGGGGCGGATGGTGACCCCCGGCAAGCTCGCCGAGCTGGTCGAGGGCGACGACGTGATGGACGCCGAGGCCATCGAGGACGCCGACGTCGACTGTCCCGACTGCGGCGGCGACGTGCTGGCCGTCGGCTACATGCCCAGCGTCACCGAGTTCGTGACCGGATACAAGTGCCAGGACTGCGACTGGGCCGACGACGACCGCGAGTAGCACGGACCGTAACCCCTTTCACCCGAACCAGCGTACCGCCGGCCCGCGGGGCTGTGGCCAAGCCAGGAATGGCGACTGACTCCAGAGGTCACGCGCCCGGTGACGAGACTCCAGACTGATATACCGAGCGGCCGGCTGATCACCGCGCCGTGATGACGACCCTCTGGAGACCCGAGGCGCATCCGGAGATATCAGTCGATCGGGGGTTCAAATCCCTCCGGCCCCATGCGTTCTGCTGCGAGCGAACGCGAGCAGCGAACGCCGTCGTCGGAGGGATTCGAACCGGGGAGGTCGCGCACAGCGCAGCGAGCACGTCCGGCCGTGGTTCAAATCCCTCCAGTTACTCGGTCCGATTCGCTCAGACCACGAGGACGACGACGAGACCGATCACGACCACCAGGCCGAGGACCAGAAGTGTCCACCACTGTCTGCTCCAGGACGCGTTCCGGGACGGGACGTCGACCTCCGTGGGGTCCTGATAGGGAGCCAGTGGCGCCACTAACGGGTGTCAGAATCCGGACCGTGTGAGCAAGCTCGAGTCCCCCGTCGCATCGTTTCGTACTCGCCGGGGTACCTACCGCTGGAACCGTCGGCGACCGTCAGCGTCAGCACGGCGAGTCGTCGACCAGGACGGCACTCGCGGGCGCCGTCGGCCCGTAGTTGGCTCAGTTACGGCGGTCGTCGCGCGGCGGACTGACGTGTCAGCCGGGTCACACCAGCGCGACGACGAGGATCAGCAGGCCGACCAGCAGAATGAACCCCACGACTGCAGCCGTCAGCGCCAGCTGGACGCCGGTGAGCGTCCTGGTGGAGTCCTCGGCGGCGGTCATCGCCAGTCCTCGAGGCTCCGTTCGGTCCCCGCCCCGACGGCGATCCACCGGTCGTCGCCCGTGGTCTCGGCCACGCAGTAGAGGACCTCGCCCCCGCAGTAGTCGTAGACGCCGACGACCTCCCGCTCCTCCGGCAGGTCCTCGGGGTCCGGCACGGTCGGGACCGGCTCGGTCATGGAGGGCCGTTCCGAGGGACCTCCCACCACTCTAGGGACCGTATCGCTGGCCGACTCGAATCTCGATACGTCTCGGGCCGTCGCTCACTCGACGACGGGGGCCAGGTGATCGGCGTAGCAGTCCCGACACAGATAGCGGTCGAGGACGTCGCGATCGTCCTCGTGGGTGTGGACCAGCAGGTGGACGGTGTCCGCGAACGGCACGCGGTCGCCACAGACGGCGCAGTCCTCGGCGGTCACCGTGTGGGACCGTCACACGGGTCGAGCTTAAGTGGCCCGGGAGACCGGCCCCGTCACGACAACCGTTATGGGACGCCGGGCGCCACCGCCACCATGCCGACCGACAGGCGACGGTCGTTCTGGGCCTGGGGCTGGGACGACCGGCTGCCGACCGACGAGGACCGCCGGGAGCTGAAGGACCGCATCGAAGGGATGCTCGGGTTCCCGGAGCGACCGCTGCTCGACCTGCCGACGCTGGAGGCCGTCTCGCTACCGGCACCGGCGGTCGACCCGCCGTTCCCGTTCTGTACCACGGACAAGGGCACCCGCGCCCGACACACGTACGGCAAGGCCTACCGGGACCTCGTCCGGGGGTTCCACGGCGAGTACGGCCCCGCCCCCGACGCGGTCGCCCGGCCCGGCGGCGAGGACGAGGTCGCGACACTGCTCGACTGGGCCGCCGACGAACAGGTCGCCGTCGTCCCCTTCGGCGGCGGCACGAGCGTCGTCGGCGGGGTCGAGTGCGAGGGCGATGGATACGCCGGCGTCGTGACCCTGGACACGCGGGCGATGGACCGGGTCCGGGAGGTCGACGACCTCTCGCGGAGCGCCCGCATCGGCGCCGGCGCCACGGGGCCGGAGATCAGCGACCAGCTTGCCGACCACGGCCTCCAGCTCAGGCACTACCCCCAGTCCTACGAGTTCTCGACGTTCGGGGGCTGGGTCGCCACGCGCGCCGGCGGCCACTTCGCCACGCGTTACACCCACATCGACGACTTCGTCGAGTCGGTCCGTGCCGTCACGCCGGCGGGGCGGCTGGAGACCCGCCGGGTGCCGGCCTCGGGCGCCGGCCCCGACCCGAACCGGTTCCTGCTGGGTAGCGAGGGCGCCTTCGGCGTCATCACCGAGGGCTGGACCCGGGTCCAGTCCCGGCCGCCGTACCGGTCGCGGTGCACCGTGCGGTTCGACGACTACTGGGACGGCGTCGCCGCGGTCCGGGAGATCGTCCAGGCCCGGCTGACGCCGGCGAACTGCCGGCTGCTCGACGCCAACGAGGCGATGCTCAACGAGCTGGCGTTCGACGGGAGCCACCTGCTCGTCCTGGGGTTCGAGTCGACCGACCACCCCCAGCACGACGCCCTCGAGCGGGCGCTGGCCATCGCGCGCGACCACGGCGGCGACCCCGAGGACCAGACCCACGAGGACCGCGACGCGGCGGGCGACGACGCGGGCCGCGACGACGACCGCGAGGGCACCGAGGGCGACTGGCGGTCGTCGTTCTTCGAGGCACCGTACATGTTCAACACGCTGGTCTCCATCGGCGTGCTGGTCGACACCTTCGAGACCGCGGTGACCTGGGAGCAGTTCCCGGACCTCCACGAGGCCGTCCGGCGGCGCGTCGGCGACCGGATGGACGAGGTGTGTGGCGCCGGCTTCATCTCGTGTCGGTTCACCCACGTCTACGAGGACGGGCCGGCACCGTACTACACACTCCTGGCGCCGGCGGACGTGGGCCGGGAGCTCGAGCAGTGGCGCGCCATCAAGGAGACCGCCTCGGACACCCTGCTGGACCACGGCGCGACGATCACCCACCACCACGCCGTCGGGCGGGTCCACCGCGACCACTACCACCAGGAGGCACCCGACCCCTACCTCGACGCGCTCCGGTCGATGAAGCGGACCCTGGACCCCGCGGGCATCATGAACCCCGGCGCGCTGCTGTGAGGACCCGAACGACGAGTCGCCGGGCTTTTCCCCCGGCGGTGCCGCCCAGCGACATGGCCTCGCTCGCCGACCTCGCGGTCGAACTCGCTCGCATCGTCGTCTCGTTCGTGCTCGTCATCCTGCTGGCCATCGGTGCGTTCTACGTCACCGTGTTCGTCGTCTCGACGGGCGCCGAACTGGCGGGCTACGACCCCAGCGGCGACTTCGTGGTGCTGTCGGCGGCGCTGCTGGTCGTGGCCGGCCTGCTGGGCGGCATCCCGCTCGCCGGTCGGGGGAGCAGCCGGGACGCCGAGCCCGGCCCCGGTGCCGGCTTCGAGTAACCTCCACTTCCGCCCCGGCCCGGAAAGGTTGAGGGTGCCCGAAGCCCTCCGTCCGCCCGTGGCCCGCGAACGCCTCCCGGGGGCGCCGTCCCGCGACCGCGACCGGGTCGTCGCCCACGTCGACGTCGACTGCTTCTACGCCGCCTGCGAACGGCTGCGCGAGCCCGAACTCCGGGGCGAGCCGGTGGTCGTCGGCATGGGCTACGAGCACGGCGAGCCCCACGGCGCCGTCGCGACGGCCTCCTACGAGGCCCGCGAGCACGGCGTCGAGAGCGCGATGCCCATCTCCGAGGCGATGGAGCTGCTGCCCCGCCGTGCCACCGCCGACGAGGACGTCTCGCCGACCGGCCGCTACCGGCCGGTCGACATGGCGTACTACGAGTCGGTCGCCGCCGACGTCAAGGCGGTGCTCCACGACGTCGCCGACGTCGTCCGGGAGGTCAGCGTCGACGAGGCCTACCTCGACGTCACCGACGCCGTCGCGTGGGACGACGCGGCGGCGTTCGGCCGGCGGCTGAGAGAGCGCATCGCCGAGGAGGCCGGCGTGGCTGCCAGCGTCGGCGTCGCGCCGAACATGGCGACGGCGAAGGTCGCCTCCGACCACGACAAGCCCGACGGGCTGGTCGTCGTCGGTCCCGGGGAGGCCGCCGACTTCCTGGCGCCGCTGCCGGTCGAGGAGCTCCACGGCGTCGGCCCCGTCACCGCCGGCGAGCTCCACGAGCTGGGCATCGAGACCGCCGGGGACGTGGCCGACGCCGACCCCGCCGACCTGGGCGACGCGTTCGGCGACCGGGGCCGGGAGATCCACCGCCACGCCCGCGGCGTCGACCAGCGCGAGGTCGAGCCGACGGGCGAGCCGAAGTCACTGTCCTCCGAGTCCTCCCTGGTCGAGCCGACCGACGAGGTCGAGGTCCTCCGCGACCAGGTCCGGGGTCTGGCCGCCGAGGTCGCCGAGCGCGCCCGCGCCCGGGACGCGCTGTATCGCACCATCGGCATCAAGGTCGTGACCCCGCCGTTCGACGTCAACACCCGCGCCCGGTCGCTGCCGGGGCCGGTCGACGAGCCGCCGCTGGTCGAGGAGGTCGCCCTGGAGCTCCTCGCGGAGTTCGAGGGCGACGCGACCGTCCGGAAGCTCGGCGTCAGGGTCTCGAACCTCTCAATCGGCGCCCAGGACCAGGCCAGCCTCGAGGGCTACGACGGGGACGCCGACGACGGGGGACGGTTCGACTTCGCGAGCGGCCCCGGGCCGGGCCAGACCACTCTTCGGGAGTTCCTGTAGGGGATTTCGTCCCGGCAACTGGGGCTCTCCGGCGGTACGATCGGTGCGAGCACGATGGCGGTGCCGGGCTACGGTGGCGGTCGGGAGAGAGGGGCTCTCGAGCCGAACGATCGAGTCGGGCACGAGTCACGGTCGGCGGTTGCGGGCCAGTGGATCCTCGAACCGGCCGAGAACCCAGCCGACCGACGAAGCGGGCGATGCCCCACAGCTTATGACCGCCGGCACGGTAGCCGGCGCATGAACCGGTTGGCGCCCGTCGGCGAGGACCGGTGGCACCTCCCGCGTCACGCCCAGCTGGTGGTCCACGAGACCAGCGACGGCAACGAGTTCCTCACCGTCTACGACTGCGGCGCCGCCCAGAAGCCGCCCTCCGCCCAGGTCATCGGCAACCTGGTGCGCGTCGCCGCGGACCACGAGACCGTCCGGCAGCCGACGGGCTACATCGTCCGGATGCGCGAGCAGTCGGTGCTGGTGAGACAGGACCCGGACCACTGGGTCGTCCGGGCCGACGCCTGACCGGTCGGCCCGCCGTTACGCCCCGGCGACGAGGTCCGCCAGCGCGGCCCGGGGGTCGTCGGCCTTTGCGACGCCCGAGGCGAGCAGCACGCCGTCGGCCCCCAGGTCCGCCGCCGCGGCCACGTCGTCGCCGGTGGAGATGCCGGCGCCGCAGTAGACGTCGACGTCGGCGTCGACCCCCTCTGCCGCGGCGACGGCGTCGGTGACCACGTCCGGGTCCGCGCCGCTCACCGGCGTCCCGGTGCCGATGAGCTCGGGGGGCTCGACGGCCACCGCGTCCGGGCCCAGGGCCGCGGCGGCGGCGACCTGCGCGGGGTTGTTCGCGCAGACGCAGGTGGTGAGGTCGGCGTCGCCGGCTGCGCCGAGCGCGTCGTCGACGTCGGCGAGCCGGAGCCGGCGCTCGCTGTGGTTGAGCAGCGTGCCGACCGCGCCGGCGTCCGCCGCGGCACCCGCGTGACTGCTCCCGGTATGGCTACCGTGGCCCACCGGCGAGACGTGCTGGGCCCAGGTCTCGACGCCCGTCGCCGCGACGCGGTCCAGGTGGGCGGTCTGGGGCGCGACGGCGACGCGGACCCCCGACTCGTTGGCGACGTCGAAGGCCGCCTCCGCGATGGCCACCGGATCGCAGTCGTAGGCCTTCAGGTTGACGAGGACGAACACGTCCGGGGGCGCGGGTGGCGGCGAGAAAAGGCTACCGCACCGACGGCTCCCGTAGACTGCCGGGCACTCGGGCGGGTGGGAAGCCTCTTGGCGGTGCCGCGTCCAGCCCGATCCGTGCGACGACGCGTCCTGCTCGGTGCCCTGGCCGGGACCGTCGGCCTCGCGGGCTGTGCCGGCGACCCGACGTCGGGATCGCCATCCGCGGGCGACTCCCCGGCCGGGTCGCCCAAGGGCACCCCGACGGCGTCGGCGACGCCGACGCGGGCGCCGGGGACGGTGCCTCCCGACAGGACCGTCGCCAGCGAGGCGGTGGCCTCGGACGGGCTGGCGGCCAGGGCCGAGCGGTGGTTCGGCCTCGAACGGGTGCGGTACCGCGACCCCGACACCGGCGACCTGGCGTGGGTCGGCGCCCCCGAGGGACGGTTCGTGGCCTACGAGTTCCGCCTGCGCAACGCCGGCGAGGAGTCGCTCCCGGCGGTCCGGGACGGCCGGTTCCGGCTCCGGGTCGCGGGCACCGGCTACGAGCACGTCCACCGGTTGCCGGGCGGCGTCAGCTTCCACAGCCTCGCCCAGCCCGAGGGCCGTCCGACCATCCGGTCGCTCGCCTGGTACGACGGGCTGGCACCCGGCGCGACGGTCGACCTCCAGCTGGTGTTCCAGGCGCCCGTCGAGCCGAGCCACCGCCACTACCTCGCGTGGGACCCCGGGGCCGAGGTCGACGGCAGCTCGGACCCCGTGTACCTGTACCCGCAGTGATTTCCGTCCCGACGCCGACCGGCCGGGCATGGACGAGGGGACCCCTGTGGAGGTGACCGTCGGGGACGAGCGACGGGCGGGCACCGTCCTCGACCGGAGCTACACGCCCAGGCAGGGGACGGCGCTGGTGGCCGTGTCGCTCGCCGAGCCCCTGCCCGACGGTCGCGAGCGCGCCGTCGTCCCCGCCGACGCGGTCAGTCCTTCCGCTTGACGACGTCGCCCAGCGTCGTCTCGCCGGGGCCCGAGCCGCCCTCCCACTCGGCGTCCTCCCCGCCGGAGCCGCCCGCAGACAGCGAGATGTCAAGGCCGCGCTCGAGCTTGCGCTGGACCTCGTCGCTCGGCAGCACGTCGCCGTGCTCGAGCTTCCGGATGAGGCTGGCCTTCTCGTTGAGCTGGTCGGCCAGCTCCTCCTGGCTCAGGTCGCGGGCCTCGCGGGCCTCCCGGATCCGCTGGTCGTAGTCCCGGGCGACCTCGTCCATCTCGTCGAACATGTCCCGCCGGCGCGAGCCGCCCGAAGAGCCACCGCTCGACCCGCCGCCCCCGCCAGACGAATCCGACCCCGAGGACGTCCCGGACGACGACGTCGAGTACTTGGTCGACGTGCTCGACGTGTCCTGGGTGGTGACCGCGGTGCCGAACTCCGTGCAGTCGTCGCAGACCTCCAGCTCGGCCCCCTCGACCTTGATGGTCGTGGGCGAGCCGGTCTCGGTGCCACACATCTCACACTGGACCATGCCCGACGGAAGGCCGCCGCCGGCCATAAATCGTTCCCCGCG
>CAYWNQ010000002.1:0-37673 GCA_964459695.1 uncultured Halobacteriales archaeon
TGCCAGTCCTCCTCGCCCTCGCTGGGAACGTTGTAGCCGTGGTTCGGTGTCTGTGCCATTGATGAACTCCCGGGGGTCAGCCCCCGTACCCGTACTGCCCGTAGCCCTGCAGTCCGTACTCGTCTTCCGGGGTTGTTCCGGTCGGCGTCGCGCCGGAACCGGTGGCTGTCGGCGTCGCCGTTGCAGTCGAACCTCCGTCGTCGGTCACCGTGGCGGTCGGCGTGGCGCCGTCGCCGTCGGTCGGTGTCGCTGTGGCTGTGCCCCCGTAGCCGAAACTCGGTGTTGGCGTCGGAGTCGCGTCGTCCCCACCGTCCCCGAAGAGAGTCGCACACCCCGCGAGGCTCGCGCCCGACGCGACGCCGAGTGCGCCGAGCAGTCGCCGTCGTGGTACGTCACCCGATACCATGTCCGGCCATCAGGAGGCTCTGGTATAAAGGTCCACCCGGTATCGACGCTGGGCCCTCACCCCCGCTCGTCGGCGTACACCACGCCGCGCTCGGCGTCCACCCGGACCCGCGTCCCGTCGGGCACGTCGAGCGCCGCGTCACAGACCATCGGGACGCCGAGCTCGCGGGCCGTCATCGCCGCGTAGCTGGTCTGGCCGGCGTCGGCCTCGACGACGGCGGCGACGCGCGAGAGGTCGCCGGCGAACTCCGCGTCGAAGCCCATCGGGAGCACGAGGACGGCGCCGGACGGCGCGTCGGTCAGGTCGCCGTCGGCGGTCCGGAACGTCGGTCCCGCGGCCCGCCCCGCGACGACCGAGCGGCCGGAAGCCAGCACCTCGGCGGCGACGTGGAGCTTCAGCGTGTTCGTGGTGTCGACGCCCTCGAGTTCGGTCATCATCCCCGCGAGCGCGACAACGGTGTCGCCGGGGTCGGCCACGCCGATCTCGATGGCCGACTGGACGGCGTCGTGGACGACGGCCTCGTACCCCTCGGCCATCGGGACGTGGACCGGGACGACGCCCCAGGTCAGCGCCAGCCGCCGGCGGACGGCGTGGTCGGGCGTCGTGGCGACGACGGGCATCGCCGGCCGGTACTTGGCCGCCTTCCGGGCGGTGTAGCCCGACTCCGTGGCCGCGACGACCGCCGCGGCGTCGACGTCGCGGGCCAGGTACCGCGCCGAGCGGGCGAGGGCGCCGGTGCCGGTCCCGTCGGCACTTGGGACCGCGCGCTCGAGGCTCTCGGCGTACTCCTCGCTGGCCTCGATGTCCCGGACGATGCGGTCCATCGTCTCCACGACGGCGACGGGATGGTCACCCACCGCCGTCTCGCCCGACAGCATGACCGCGTCGGTGCCGTCGAGCACGGCGTTGGCGACGTCGGCGGCCTCCGCACGGGTCGGGCGGCGCTCGTGGATCATGGAGTCGAGCATCTCGGTGGCGGTGACGACCGGGACGCCGGCCCGGTGGCACCGCCGGATGATGCGCTTTTGAATCAACGGGACCTCCTCGAGCGGACACTCGACGCCGAGGTCGCCCCTGGCGACCATCACGCCGTCGGCGATGTCGATGATCCCCTCGAGGTTCGCGACGGCCTCGGCGCGCTCGACCTTCGCGACCACGGGCACAGAGGCCCCGAACTCCTCGAGCGTGCGCGAGACGGTGAGCACGTCGGCCGCGTCGGAGACGAACGAGGCCGCCACGAAGTCCACGTCGGTCTCGGCGGCGAGCTGGAGCTCCCGGCGGTCGGCCTCGGTCACGGCCTCGAGCCCGAGGTCCACGCCGGGCACGTTGACGCCGACCCGACCCGCGACGGTCCCGCCGGCCGTGACGCGGGCCCGGACCCGGTCGCCGTCGACGCCCAGCACCTCGGTCTCGACGCGCCCGTCGTCGAGCAACACGGCGTCGCCGGGAGCGACCGCGTCGATGGCGACCGTGAGGCCGACCTCGTCGGCGGCCTCGGGCTCGCGCGGGACGAACGCCACCTCGTCGCCGTCGGCGAGCTCTCGGCGACCGCCGGACAGCGTCCGGACCTCGGGGCCGGCGACGTCCAGCAGCACGGCGACGGTCCTGTCCAGCGCCGCGTCGACGGCACGGACCCGGTCGATCAGGTCGGCTCGCTCGGCGGTGGTCCCGTGGGAGGCGTTCAGCCGGGCGACGGACATCCCGGCCTGGGCGAGGGCCCGGATCGTCTCGCGGTCCGACGACGACGGGCCGAGGGTGCAGACGATCTTCGCGTCGCGGGCGCACGGTCCCATACCGTCCGTTGTCGTCCGCCCGGGACGGCCCTCAACCTGTCGGTGGGGCCCGCTGGAGGCTCACCCGCGACCGTCGGCCAGCACCTCGCCGAGGTCGCCGGGGGTCAGTCCCGCGACGTCGCCGGACACCGTGCGAGTCAGCGCCTCGGCGCCGGCGCCCCACGCGAGCGCCTCCGGGATGGAGCCGCCCTGCAGCCGACTCGCGAGGAACCCACCGACGAGGGCGTCCCGGGCACCGGTGGCGTCCCTGGTCTCGGCCTCGATCGCCGGCTGCTCGCGCACCTCGCCCCCGGAGATGGCCACCGCGCCGAACTTCCCACGCGTGAGGAGCACCGTCTCGTGGTCGTACTCGGCGACCAGCTGGGCGCCGATGGAGGCCGGCTCGGCGTCGTACTCCAGCACCGAGGCCGCCGCGGGCTCGGGGACGACGAGCACGTCCACGAGCGGGAGCACGTCGGCCAGCGTCTCGCGGGCGTCGGCCGCCGACCACGGCGCCCGGTCGGGCGCCAGGGCGAACACCCTCGAGGTCGCCGCCTCGCCGGCGGTCTCCAGCAGCTCCACCGTCGTCTCCGCCAGCGACGTCGACAGCGCCGGGGTCACGCTCGTCACGTAGACGGCGTCGGCCTCGCGCACGCGCTCGACGGGGAGGTCGCCCCCCGTGGCAGACCGCATCGCGGTCCGCTCGCGGTCCACGACGGTGGTCGTCCCTCGCGGGTCGCCGCCGACCTCGCGGAACCGGGTCGGGACGCGGCCCGTGTCGCTCCACGTGGCGGCGGTCTCGACGCCGTGCTCGCGGACCCCCCGGGCCACGCGTCGACCGAGCGGTGACTCCGCGAGTTTCGTGATCCAGGTGGCCGACACGCCGAGCTGGGCGGCCACCGCCGCCACGTTGCTCTCCGGTCCGCCGACGTGGGCGTCGACGGTGGTCGCGGTCGCGAGACTGTCCTCGGCCGGTGGCGTGAGTCTGAGGAGCGACTCGCCCACAGTGACGAGGTCGGACATTACCGGCGTGTTGGCCCCCCGGTGTCAAGGCTCTGTGGGGTCTATCGACGCCGCGGGACGCCGAACTCACCCGGTTGCGAGCCGGCCCGGCCCGGGGGCCGGCGGCGTCCCGGTGTCGCGCGGGCCCACAAAATCATCCCGACATCACCGGCACCATTCCCAAGCGGGAACGGCGCCACCGGGGCCCATGGAGCGACGCGCGTTCCTGCGCTCGGTGGCCACGGCGGGGGTCGCGACCGGTCTGGCGGGCCGGGCGGGAGCGACGGACGGCGAGGGCAACCCGGGCCCCGTCGACGGGACCGGACCGTACCGCCCGAAGGTGACCGAACTGCGCTACCCCCTGGCGGGCGTCCCCGCCATCGTCGAGACCGGCGACCGACTCCGGGTCGAACTGGCTCCGGACGCGGACGTCGCCGACCCGGTCGCCGAGCTCGTCGCCAGCGTCGGCGCTGGCGAACCCATCGAGCTCGACCGGCTCGCCGTGGTCGGTCGGCGCGAGAGCGCCATCTGGAACGGAGACGAGGGCGAGCAGGACCGGCTGCTCGTCGTCGAGTACGCGGTCCCGGAGACCGACCGGCGGTTCTCGCCGGGGCTGTACGACCTCCGGGTGCGCTGGGACGGCTGCACGGACCGCCAGCCCCGGGCGGTGCGGGTCTACGAGTCGATCCCCGACGAGCCGGAGGTCGTCGCCATCGCGGACCCCCAGCTCGGCGACCCGCGGTACGTGGCGACCGGGGCCACCGAGGCCCGCAACGAGCAGTCCGTCGAGCCCGTCGTCGACCACACGCTGAAGGGAACCGGGACGCCGACCGAGCGCTGGGGGGCGACCCGACGGGCCGTCGCCGAGGTCAACGCCGTCGACCCCGACTTCGCCGTGGTCGCCGGCGACCTCACGTTCGGCCAGGACGTCCCGGGGAAGTACTACCTCGAGTACGAGGACGCCTGGGACGCGCTGAACCAGCTGCGGGTCCCCTCGTTCTGCACGCTCGGCAACCACGACGGCTACGTCCAGGGCGGCGTCGACGGGAAGGCGCTGTACCGCCGGACGTTCGGGCCGCCCTCCTACAGCGTCGACGTCGGCGACCTCCACCTCGTCGCGGTCGACACCTACGACTGGTCGTACCTCGACCGCCTCGGCGCGGGCGTCGCCGTCTCGACCTACGGCGGCCAGGTCAGGGACCGCCAGCTCGACTGGCTGCGCGAGGACCTCCAGCGGTGGCGCGCCGACAACGACGAGGGCACGGTCCTCGCGGTCGGCCACCACGACCCCTCCTGGCAGCCCGACCCGGTGAACCGCCTCTACGACGAGACCGACGGGCGGCCGGTGCTCGAGCAGGTCGGTCGCGGCTCGCGCTACGTCGACACCGGCCAGCTCTGGACCGGCGAGAACCTGTTCGCGCTCCGTCGGCTGCTCGACGACCACGACGTGACGGCGTACGTCTCCGGGCACAGCCACCGCGACCGGCTGGCACGGACCGTGCCGGGCGGTGCGGGCCCCGCCGACGTCGCCGAGACCCACTCGCCACGCACGGCCTCGCCGGGCTACCACCACGTCGCCTACGGGGGCCGGCCGGCGGGCGACGACGAGTACGACGACGTGACTGTGACCGTCGACCCGGGGAGCCGGAGCGACGACGCGGTCGTCGACACCATCCGGAACGGCGACGGGACGCTGTACGTCGGCGTGACGACCACCCAGTCCTCGACGGGCCAGTACTGGGGCTGGCGACCCTTCAGCGTCGCCGCCACCGGCGACGGAGGCGGCGCCCACCTCGACCCCGGCGAGTCCGGCTACCCCTGGTCGGCGGAGGGCGAGGCGGCGCTGGGCGACCGGGCCGTCGACGCCGCCGCCTGGACCGCCGACCAGGACGCCGTCGGGCTGTACTCCCACCCGAGCTACCGGCTCGGGGTCGAGACCGTCACCGACTCTGCCGACCGGGTCGAGCTGACGGTGACAAGCGACCTGGCCGTCGGCGTCGCGGGCGCGGTGCGGGTGACGCTGGCCGACTCGCCGGGACTCCACGTCGAGGGTGCCGACGTCGTCTGGCGGCGCCACGCGGGCGAGCACCAGACCGCCAAGCTCGCGTTCGATGTCGGGGCCGGGTCGAGCACCTCGGTCGTCGCCGAGCCCCGCGGCCCGGAGCGGGCCGACCCGGCCTGATCCGACCTGCTGGACGCCTCAGGGGCGGATTCGGGACGCCGACGACACTCCCCCGGACTGGGAACCTGATGCCCGACTTAAGTGGACGACGGGACCGGCCGTGGCGGGCGGGTGACCGGACCCGCCCGGGACCGGTGAAACATGAGCACACGGACGACGTCGGGACTGTTCGAGGGCGTCTCGTTCGAGGCAGCCGGGCCGTGGCAGGCCTACTGGCTCGTGGTACTCCGGCTCGTGGGCGGCTGGTGGCTGCTCCACGCCGGGCTGGACAAGTTGGCCAACTGGCCGTTGGACGCCGGCTGGTTCGTCAGCAGCGCCGCCGGCACGAGCTTGGGGCCGTTCGTCACGCTGTTCGGCGACGGCGCGGCGCTGACGTTCGTGAACTGGGCCGTCCCCATCGGCCAGACCCTGATCGGGCTCGGGCTGATCCTCGGCGCACTCACCAGGACCGCCGCGTTCTTCGGCGCCGTCCTGATGACGTTCTTCTACTTCATCAACGGGGAGACCGGCGCCTGGTCCCACGGGCTCGTCACGGGCGAGCTGCTGGCCATCCTGGTCTTCGGGACCATCGTCACCCTCGGCGCCGGCCGGGTGCTGGCGGTCGACGAGTGGCTCAAGCGGACGGCGTTCGTACGGGACCGCCCGCGGCTGAAGCACCTCCTCGGGTGAAACGGAGACACGTAACCATGACACGACTCACCACCGCGGACAGGATCGGCATGTACGTCGGCGGCGGCCTGGTCGTCCTGGGCGTCGTCGTGATCGGCCTCCTGGAGATGCTCCTGGGCACCGGCCACCCCGTCGGCAGCGACGGGCAGATCGAACACGAGGCGTTCGTCCCGCTCGAGATCCGGTCGTACATCATCCTCGCCGGCCTGGTGACCTGGGGGCTGCTGGCCCTCTACCGGGCCGCGTCCACCGGCTCGCGCGGTCGCACGTCGGAGGCCGGCGAACGGCTCGCCGACTGACCGCTCGCGTTCGGGCGACCGTCAGGTCCAGTCGTCGAGCCCGGTCTGGACGGTCGCCTCGGCGATGCGCTCGAACCCCCGTTCGACCTCTCCGCGGTCGACCTCCCAGGCGCCGGTGACGTACTCCCGGGCGGCGTCGAGGTCGGGCTCGATGGCCGCGTCGAACGACACCTCCTCAGCGACCGTCGGGTGGAGGAACAGCTCGCGGATGCGGTCGGCGTCCTCGACGTGGGCGCCCTCGGCCTCGAGCACCCCCCAGAGGTCGCTGTGCTCGTGGAGCTTCGCGACCGCCGTCTTCGGCCCGATGCCGGGGACGCCCTCGTTGAAGTCCGTGCCCATCAGGATGGCGGCGTCGACGAGCTGCTCCCACGTGAGGTCGTGTTCGGCGAGCGTCGCCTCGAAGTCCATCAGCTCCGGGTCGCCGGAGCTGGTGAGCTGGCGCAGCGTCTCGGGCGCCCCGAGCAGCAGGGCGTCGTAGTCCTCGGTGCCGACGTAGTCGACCTGGCCCGCTCGGGCCATGTGGGCCGCCTGGGCCTCGCCCTCCGCGGGCGCCTCGACGACGGGGACGTCGAGCAGCCCCAGGAGCTCCCGGGTCGTCGTGAGGATGGTGTCGGTCAGCCGCTGGGTCCGGGACTCCAGCCGCGCGACCGCCACCGCGTCGCCCTCCTCGCGGGCCTCGGCGAGTTCGGCCTCGTACTGGGCACGCTGTTCGCGGCGCTCGGCCAGCTCCTCGTCCTTCAGGTCCGTGACGCCGCCGTCGAAGACGAACACCGGCGTCAGGTCGTGTTCGAGGAACTTGGGCAGCCCCTGGACGACGCCGATGAGGTTGGCGACCTCCTCGCCGTCGGCCGTGGTGTACGCGCCGTCGGCGGTGAACTTCACCGTCGTCGTGAGGTACCGGTAGAGCCAGTTGTGGGCGTCGACGGCGACGACCGACCCCTCGAGTTCCGCGAACGTGACGTCCCTGACGACCGCCAGCTGGCGCAGGTCCGCGTTTCCCATCGACCGCCGGTTGGGCGCGCCCGCGCTTGAAACCTCGCCCCTTTCGGTCGGCACTGTTCAGATTAGCGATGACAGATCGCCGGCCCACGTGGACGGCCACGGGCCTATCTCAGCACGACTACCGCCGGAAAGCCCCCGCCCGCGTCGCGGCGCAGCCGCGACGGAACGCAGAGGTCGGGCCTGCGGCCCGACCTCACGCTCGCCCGTCCTCGGCTCTCACGGCTCGCTTCGCTCGCCGTTCGGCATTCGGAGGCGCTCCCTGCGGTCGCGCCTCCCGCTCGGCGGTTCCCGGACACCGCAAGCACCGGAGCGGGCGAAGCGATCGAGGAGCCTTCCAGCCGATGTCCGGAACGACCGTCTCCGAACGAAGCCGGTCACCCCGACGGCTCCGCGACCGGCGGTGGCGGTGTCGCCTCGCGCCGTTCCTCCAGAAACGCCTCCTCTGCTTCCGAGAGGTCACGCTCGCGGAAGACGTCGAGGCCGGCGCGGTAGCGCTGCGGGTCCCTGTCCGCGGGCGGGGGCCGCTCGAGCACCAGTTCGGCGATGCCGGTGGTCTCGGCGATGTAGCCGAAGCCGGCCCTGTACAGGGCCTCGTAGGCGAACGGGTTGTTGACCGCGATGCGGACGACGTCGTAGCCCCGGTCGGCGGCCCGGCGGGCGACGAACGCACAGAGGCGCGGGCCAAGGCCCTCGCCCCGTCGGTCGTCTCGGACCGTCACGTACCGGAGCCGGAGCGCGCCGTCGGAGCGGTCCTCGTCGAAGGCCACGGCGGCGACCACCGCCCCGTCCGCGCGGACGACGGCCTTGCCGGTGGTCGACACCACGAACTTGCCGGCGTAGGCGAACCGGCGGTGGTCGAGGTCGAGCGTCGGCCCCGCCGCGGGCCAGCCGAGCAGTTCGAGGTCCACGGTGCGTCCAGGGCCCCCGCGGGAAAACCTGTTACGTCCCGCGCCGTTGCCGGCCCGTGCATGACGCCCGGCGGTTCGCCCGGTCCGGTCGACTGTACGACCACGCGATGCCGGGCACCGACGCGGCGCCCCTCGAGTGTGCGTTGCCCCACTTCCCCGACCGCGAGGGCGCGCTCGCCGAGGGCGCGTGGGTGCTGGTGGCCGGTGGCCTGGTGGTCGTCCGGGACGTCGACAGCAGCCGGCTACGCGGGCGGCTGCCGGCACTCGGCGAGCGGCTGGTCGGCTTCGACTCGACGTTCTACACGGAGTCGGGGCCCGTGTCACCGTCGCCGGAAAGCGGTAGGTGGAAGTCGGGGGGCCACCGAGGGCGGCCATGGACGACCGCATCGAGCTCTCGGCGACGTCGGCGGCGCTGTTCGTGGGCGACCTCGCCGCCATCGCCGCCTTCGTCGTGGCCGGCGAGTTCCGGCACTTCGCTGCCGACCAGGCGCTGGCGCGCGCCCCCGAAACCCTCCTGCCGTTCCTGGTCGGCTGGCTGCTGGTCGCCCCCGTCGCGGGGGCCTACGCCCGCGGCGTCGGCGCGCGGCTCCGCCCGAGCGTCCTCACCGTCGCCGCGGCGTGGGTCGGGGCGGCCATAATCGGCCAGGCGCTCCGCGCGACCAGGTACGTCAGTGGCGGGTTCGACCCCGTGTTCGTCGCCGTCTCGCTCCTGGTCGGCGCCGCGCTCCTGGTCGCGTGGCGCATCGCGGCGGCCTACGCCCTGGCCAGGTAGGCCGCGACCGCCGCCGCGACCGCAGCGACACCGGCCAGCACCACGAACAGCACCGTCGGCGAGGCGTACGCGAGGACGGTGCCGGCGAGAACCGCGCCGAGTGCCCCGAACCCGAAGACGCCGAGGTAGACGAACCCGTAGGAGAGCCCCCGGGCGTCGGCGGGCGTGTGGTCCGCGACGGTCGCCTGGTACATCGGCTGGACGACGAACAGCGCGACGCCCAGCGCGGCGCCCAGCGCGATCAGCGGGCCGACGCCCAGCCGGGCGACCGGGACGAACGCCAGCGCCAGCACCGCGAGCACCGCGAACGCCACCACCAGGCCGCGCTCGAGACGGATGCGGTCGGTCAGCTTCCCGCCGACGTACTGGCCGACGACACCCACCGTCAGCAGGCCGGCGTAGAAGTACCGTTCGGGGTTGATGGTCCGGTCGCCGCCGATGGCCACCGGCTCGAACCCGGGCAGCCCGGCCAGCAGCTCCGGCAGGAACGTCAGCGTCCCGCGGTAGAACAGCCCCGAGCAGACCACGACGACAAACACCAGCGCGAAGGTCCCCGCGAACAGCCGCCCGGCCGTCGCCCGGAACGCACCCAGCGAGTCGACGCCGTCGGCGGCACCGCCGTCCGTGGCCGCGTCGGGGTCGCGGTCGACGGCGGCGGTCTCGTCGAAGTCCGCGCGGGCGGCGTAGACCGCAGCCAGCAGCGCCGGCACCGCCAGCCCGACGGCGACGGTGCCCCAGTCGAACGCCAGCAGCGCCACCGCGGTCAGGAGCGGCCCGAGCCCGATGCCGAGGTTGCCGGCGATCCCGTGGTAGGCGAACCCGGTGCCGCGGTCCCGGACGCCCCGCGAGACGAGCGTGAGGCCGGCGGGATGGTAGACCGACGCCGCCACGCCCCAGACGACCAGCGCGACGCCGACCGAGACGGCGTTGGGCGAGAGGCCGAGCAGGAGGTACGAGGCGCCCATCCCGAGCAGACAGGCCGCGATGAGCCGCCGTGACCCCAGCCGGTCGACCAGCAGGCCGGCCGGCAGCGCCCCGGCCCCGAACAGTCCGTAGCCGACCGTCACCATGGCGCCGAGTGTGGCCTCGGTCACGGCCAGCTCCACGAGGCCGAGGTCGATGACGCCGAACTCCGCGAGCCAGATGGGGAGGAAGATGGGGATGGCCAGCTCGTAGGTGTGGACCAGCCCGTGGGCCACCATCACGAGCGACGTGATGGCGCGGTCGTTGGCGTTCACGTATCCCGGGACTCCGCACGCGGGGGTTTGAGCCCACCGATTCCGGCCACCGGCGGCGACCCGGCGACTGATGCATGCAGTTTATCGCACTGGCGCCGAGTCCGCCGGCTGTGACCGCGAACATCGTCCGAGTCCCACCACGTCGGTCGGCCGAATCGAGAAACGCCGTTTCAGGTCCTGAATAGGGTGAACAGGAAAAATCCAGTGAATATAAGTTATCGAGATATTATTTATACGTCACTCGTCTGCACTCGGTCGACAGCGAGAATCCCACCCTCCATATCCGGGAAAGATTTATGAGGGAGGCCGCCGTACGTAGTAATAGATTATGGCTGGTTATTACGACGCCGTCCTCGGCCTCATCCCGCTGGTCCTGGCGGGAGTCTCCGGTGCCCTGTTCGTCCTCGGACTGGACCTGACGACCGCGGTCCCGCTCGCCTCGCTCCCCGTCGTCGGCCTGATGGGCCACGCGATGTTCGTCCGCGCGCCCACGGATGACGCGGCCGGTGGCGCCGAGTCGCCCGGCTTCCAGCCAGCCGACTGAGAAACGACGGGGCGGTCGCCCAGTCGCTACTTCTAAGCGGTCGCCGCCGGTACGGCGGGACATGACAGAGGTCCGCTTCCTCCGGAGCGACGAACTCGCCGACCTCGCGACGCCCGCGGAGTACGTGTCGGCGGTCCGGGCGGCCTACCGCCAGCGCGGCGAGGGCGCCCCCGCCGAGCCGCGGACGAAGCTGGTGAGCGGCGACCCGCCCGGGATGGTGACCGGCTACATGGCGCTGCTGCCCGAGACGGGGATGGGCGGCTACACCTACGCCGCGGGCTTCGGCGACGGCGACGCCCACTTCTTCCTGCCGCTGTTCGACGCCGACTCCGGGCGGCCGATGGCGCTGCTTGACGGCGCCGCGATGAACCCGTTCAAGACCGGCGCCGCGGGGGCTGTCGCCGTCGACGTCCTCGCCCGGCCCGACGCCGACACGCTGGCGGTGTTCGGCTCGGGCCCCCAGGCCCGCGGCCAGCTCCGGGCGACTGCCACGGTCCGGTCGTTCCGCCGGGTCGACGTCTACTCGCCGACGCCCGAGCACCGCGAGGCGTTCGCGGGCGAGATGAACGAGCTCCTCGACGCGACGGTCGGCGCCGTCGCCTCGCCGGACGCCGCCGTCGAGGGGGCCGACGTGGTCGTCACCGCCACGGACGCCACCGAGCCGGTCTTCGACGGCGACCAGCTCGAGCCCGGCACCCACGTTACCGCGATGGGACAGTACGACCGCCAGCGCCGGGAGCTCGACGGGACCACCGTCGCCAGGAGCACCTACGTCCCCGACCTGCTGGCCCGGCTGGACAGGGACGCCGGCGCCTACATCCAGGCGCTGGAGGCCGGCGCCATCGCCGAGGACCACGCCCACGCGGAGCTCGGCGACGTCGTGGCCGGCACGGCGCCGGGCCGCGGGTCCGACGAGGAGATCACGGTGTTCGACTCGGGCGGCACGGGCATCGAGACCGTCGGCGCCGCGGCCATGCTGTACGAGACGGCTCGCGAGCGGGACCTCGGCGAGACCATCGACCTGGCCCCGGCGAGCGAGGCGCTGACGGGCCGGTGAGCCCGCCGCCGACCGTCGCCCGGGGCCCCGAGCCGTGGATTGAAGGCCTCGGCAGTCCTGGCGGCCGCCATGCCCTCTAGCGCCGACGCCTGGATGCGGGCGGCAGTGGCGGTGGTCTCGATCGCGGTGCTGGCCTACAGCCTCCTCGTCGTCCAGCGACTCCTGCTGGGGGGACTCATCGTCGGCTTCATCCTGCTGCTGTACCTCCTCTGGCGGGTCGTCATGGCGCTGGAGCGGATCGCCACCGCGCTGGAGGCCGGCGCCGACCCGTCGAAGCTCCACTGACCCTGCTCAGGCCAGGCCGATGGCCGCCAGCGGGCCGACGCCGACCGCCAGCGACGCCACCACCAGCCCGAGGAGGGCCCCGCCGTTGAGCAGCGGCAGCCCGGCGTGGGCCCGGCCGGCCATCACCATGCGCATCAGGACCAGCAGGCCGGCAAGGGTGCCGACCATCGCCCCCAGCGCGGGCACCGTCAGCAGGAGACCCGGCACGTCGAGGACCAGGTCGGGCGGCGCGAAGAACGCCGCGCTGGCGACCAGCACCGTCGGGATGACCGCGTCCCCGAGACCGACGAAGAACGCGTCGCGCTCGAGCGGGTCGACGTCGCCGGCCGGCTCGCCGGCGTCGGCGGCCGGCGGCGGCGCGGCCGCCCGGGCCGCCCTCGCCGCCGCAGACGACGCGCCCACCCCCCCGCCCGCCGGGGTGCCGCCGGCGGCCGCGTCCGTCCCGCCCTCGGCGACCTGCGGCGGGTCGGCGTCGACGAACGAGTACGACAGGGTCAGCGGCACGACGAGCACCACGGGGACGTTCAGGTCCATCACGCCCGACGCGAGGGTCAGCATGTGCTCGGTCCCGTAGACGCTGATGGCGTCGTACACCGCCAGGACGGCGAGCAACAGCACCGCCGGGAACAGCCCGAAGCTGATGCCGAAGATGCCGGCGCCGCCGGCGCCCATCACCACGCCCGCAGCGTCGATGACGTACCACTCGGGGTGGACCAGCAGGCCGAGCGACAGGCTGCCCGCGAGCGCGACGGCGAGCACGTGGACGCCCGACACCACCACCAGCGGCGGCACGACGACGGCGAACACGTAGAACGACAGCGCCGCCGTCGCCAGCAGGATGGCGCCCCTGATGACCTCGTCGACGCCGAGCCGGATGGCCAGCAGCATGCCGCCGGTCGCCACCAGGATGGCCGCGACGTACACCAGGCTGTTGGTGGCGTCCTGCGGGTCGTCGACGGCCTGGAGGTCGTTGGCGTGGAACGGCTCGACCAGCGCCAGCGCGCCGAGCTGGACCGCGAGGAACATGGCGACCACGGCGCCGACGGCGACGACCGCACGTCTGTCCATGCCCGTTTCGAGGCGGGGCCCCCTGTTGGGCGTTGCGTTTCCCGAACCGGCGAGCGGGCCCGACGGCCGGCAGGCCAGGCGGGCCAGCGGCCGGCCTCAGCGCGCGTACACGGGCTCGCCGAGCAGCGACGCCACGACGACGCCCTCCGCGGGCGTCACCGCGAGGTACGGCCGGTCGGCCGGGCCGAACACGTCGACGACCTCCCCCACCGTCTCGAGCGACTCGTCGACGACCGCGGTGCCGACGGCCGGGTGTTCCGCACCGGGGACGCGGACGACGGCCAGCCCCTGGGCGGTCCGGACCACCTCGCCCAGCCGGCGCATCTCAGCCCTCCCGGAGCGCGCCGAGGTAGGCGGCGACCGCCCCCAGGAGGTCGCTCTTGGAGGCGTCGTCGGCGTCCTTCACCAGCACGCGGCCGCGTGCCTCGAACTCGCGGGAGTACTGCTTGTCGCGCTCGACCACGGCGTCGTAGCCGACCTGCTGGACCGCGGTCGCGATCTCGTCGACCGTCGGGTCCGGGACCGCCAGGTCCTCGGAGACGCGCCGGCCCTCCCGGCGGCTCCGCTCGGCGTCGAGCGCCGCGGGCCAGATGACGTTCTCCACCATGGGTCTCACTCGCGGGCCGGCGCCGAAAAGCCGTTCGGTCACGTGGAGTGCCGTCGGGTCAGCGCCGGCGCGCGAGCAGCGCCAGGCCGACTGCCACGACCGCCACGACCGCGCCGAATCCGGCGCCGTCACCGGCAGTCGTATCCGAGGACGAGGGCGAAGCCGTGGGCGTCGCGGAGGCGGTCGCCGTCGGCGTCGGCGTCGAGGCGTTCGCCGACGCGTAGGCCTCGGGGTGGAACGCCGCGGCCATCGTCGTCAGCGGCTGGACCACGCGCGGCCCGGCCTGGCTCACGAGGTTCGCGTCCACCGCCACCGTCTGGTTGCGCTCGTAGGCGGTGGTCCCGCTGTACGGCGGGCCGGTCGGAGGCGTCGACGAGCCCTGGTGGACCACCCACTCGGGGTCGCTGTCGGCGACGAGCTCGGGGTTGATGGGCTCGTACCCGGTCACGCCCGCCTCCGCGGCGACGTTGCTCCCGCCGGCGATCTCGATGAGGCTGGTGACGAACGTCCCCTGGCCGGCGGTGAAGTTGAAGGAGTAGTACAGCACCCGCGGCCGGTCCTCGCCGGCGACCGCCGCCTCGACGGTCTCGACGCGGTCGCGGACGGCGGCGACGGTCCCGTCGGCGGCCTGGCAGTTGCCGGTGAGCCGACCGAACAGTCGCGTCTTCTCGTTGATGGCCGCCAGCGAACGGCCGAAGTCCGCGCGGTACACCGTCACCCCCGCGTCGCGGAGGCCCGCCACCGTGTCGTTGGTGATGATGTTCGGCGCGATGACGAGGTCGGGGCCCATCGCGACCACCTTCTCCTGGTTGACCGAGTCGTCCTGGGTGTAGACGTCCTCGCGCTCGCTCGATCCCTCGAGGTAGGCGGTGTACTGCCCCACCGGCATCCCGACGACCTGCTCTCTCGCACCGACGTCCCAGAGCGTCTGGGCCGCCGACGGCCCGAGGACGACCACTTCGTCGGGCCGCTCGTCGACCGTGACCTCGCTTCCCGTGGCGTCGGTGAGGGTCACGGGGAACGCGCATTCGGTCTGGGCCGCCGGCGTCGCACCGGCGCCGGCCACCAGAGCGCCCCCGAGCAGGAGGGCGACGACCACCGCCACTTGGCTGCGTCCTCGCATGTGCGGACACCCCGAGCTTGTGCAACAAGTATTTACCTAATCCAATCACACTTGTGGCCATGGCGGAGCGGGGCGCGTGGCTCGCGGGACTCGCGCTGGCCCTGGTAGCCACGGTGCTGGTCAGCGCCACCGTCGGCTGGGCCGCTATCGGCCCGCTCACCGTCGCCAAGGTCATGCTCGACGCGGCGGCCGTCCCGCTGCCGACGCTCGCCGGTGGCCGCCCCGGCCTGACGTGGTACTCGCCGCTCTCGTTCGCGGTGCCGGAGACGAGCCGGACCATCGTGACGGCCCTCCGGCTGCCGCGCATCGTCCTGGGCGCCGTCGTCGGGTTCGCGCTCGCGACCGCGGGGGCGGTGATGCAGGGGTTCTTCCGGAACCCGATGGCCGACCCGTCGATCATCGGTGTCTCGAGCGGCGCCGCGGCGGGTGCCGTGGCGGTCATCGCCTTCCCGCTGGCGGTGCCGTTCGGCCTCGAGGCCGCCGCCTTCGCCGGTGCGCTGGTCGCCGGCTTCGGCGTCTACCTCGTCGCGACCAGGGACGGTCGCACGCCGGTCGCGACGCTGCTGCTGGCCGGCGTGGCCGTCCAGACGTTCCTGGGCGCGGTCATCTCGTTCATGCTGCTGCACGCCGGCGAGAGCCTCGACCGGGCGGTGTACTGGCTGATGGGCCACCTCTCGAACGCCGCGTGGGGCGAGGTGTGGGTCGCCGGCGCCGTCGCGGTGCCCTCGTTCGCCGTTCTGTACGCCTACTCCCGGGAGCTGGACGTGCTGCTGCTGGGCGAGGCCGACGCCCACGCGCTGGGCGTGGAGGTCGAGCGCACCAAGCGCCTGCTGCTGGCCGGGTCGAGCGTCATCACCGCCGCCGCCGTCGCCGTCGCGGGGGTCATCGGCTTCGTCGGGCTCATCGTCCCGCACGTGATGCGGCTCCTGGTCGGACCCGACCACCGGACGCTGCTGCCGACCAGCGCGCTGGCCGGCGCCATCTTCCTGGTCGCCACCGACGCCGTCGCGCGGTCGGGCCCCGGCGGACTGCCGGTCGGCATCGTCACCGCCGGCGTCGGGGCGCCCTTCTTCCTCTACCTCCTGCGCCGCGAGGAGGTGTACGAGCTGTGATCGAGGTCGAGTCGGTGTCGGTGGCCTACGGCGAGGGGTCGGTCCCGGTGCTTTCCGAGGCGTCGCTGTCGGTCGACCGCGGGGAGTTCCTGGCGCTGGTCGGCCCCAACGGCGCCGGCAAGACGACGCTGCTGCGGACCGTCAACGGCCTGCTGGCCCCCGACGCCGGCCGGGTGCTCGTCGACGGCGACGACGTCGTCGCCCTGTCGGCCCGCGAGACCAGCCGCCGGGTCGCGACGCTGCCCCAGGAGACGAACCTCGCCTTCGCATTCGACGTCCGAGAGGTGGTCGCGATGGGCCGGACCCCCTACCGGTCGCGGTTCGGGCGCCCCGACGACGGCGACGTCGTCGACGCCGCGATGGAGCGCGCCGGCATCGACCACCTCGCCGACCGGCCGGTCGACGCCGTCTCGGGCGGCGAGCGCCAGCGCGTCCTGCTGGCGCGGGCGCTCGCCCAGGAGACGCCGGTCGTGCTGCTCGACGAGCCGACCGCCAGCCTCGACGTCAACCACCAGGTCGAGACGCTGGAGCTGGTCCGGACGCTGGTGGCCAGCGGGCGGACCGTGGTGGCGGCCATCCACGACCTCGACCTGGCGGCGCGGTACTGCGACCGCATGGCCCTGCTCGCCGACGGGGCGATCTCGGCCGTCGGCCCGCCGGACGAGGTGCTTTCCCCCGACGCACTGGAGGCGGCGTTCGACGTGCCCGTGGCCGTCAGCGAGCACCCGGTCACGGGGACCCCGACGGTGACCGCACTGGGGGAGGGCACTCCCGACGCCCTCGCCCCCGAGCCCCTGGACGGCGCCGACGACTGACGGTCCCCGGCCTCAGTTCTGGCGCGTCGAGCGCGCCTCGCGGACGTCCGCGCCGTCGCGGAGCTTGTCCTCGCAGTTCGGACAGACCCGGACGCTGTCCATGTCGTTCGGCGCGAACACCCGCACGTAGTTCTCCGTCACGAAGGAGTCGCAGTTGCTGCACCGGGGCATTGCTACGTACGCGAACGGCACCAGTAATGTATTTATCGGGATGTATCCGGAAACCAACACTGCCGGCACCGGTAGCGCACCGGACACCGCCCTCCGTGACTACTCGCCCTGGACGGCCCCGCACTCGGTGCAGACCACCCGGAACCGGCCCTCGTCGGTCAGGTCGACGTCGTGGACCGTCTCGCCGCCGCAGTCGACGCAGTGGACGACCGACTCGAGTTCGTCCCAGTCGTGGCGGTCGCCGGGCGCACCCAGCGCCCACCCGACAAGCCGCTCCCCGCCGGAGTTGTACCCCGTCTGGAACTCGCCGGGCGCGAACCGGACCAGCTCCCGGCCCTCGACGGTGACCGTCTCGCCCTCGGGGTCGTGGTCGGGGCCCTCGGGTGGCTCGGGCAGCAGGTCGAACGTTGCCTCGCCCGTCTCGACGTAGAACACCTCCTCCTGGTCGTGGTGGGCGTGCATGCCACCCGAGAACGACTCGCCGGGCTCGAGTTCGAAGTAGTTCATCGCGAAGTGGTCGGTGTCCAGCACCTGCGACACCGGCTTGCGCACGCTGTGGACCTCCAGCGGGTTGACCTCCACGTCGACGTCCTCGAGTGCCACCTTCTCCATGGGCACGGCTCGGACTGGAGTCCCAAAAATCCGTGCCGTCCGCTGCGGCGCTGTTCAGGTCAGGATCGTTCCCTCGATACTCCCCCCCCCTCCGCTCGACCTGCGGACCGACGGCGACGGTAGGACGACGGGAGACGGGCATCACTCGGGACGGCGAGGCGGCGCCGAGAGACGCCGTCGCAGCCCCACGAGCAGTGCCCACGCCGACGTCGCGACTCGCACCCCCGAGCAATTCTTGCACCGAAACGTCCCGAAAAACCTTGTCGGTGGAACACCACCCGCCCACAGACCGATGCGTTACTTCGACCTCCGGATCGAGCCCGCCGGGCAGGGCATCCACCCCGTGGACGCGGCGCTCGCGGAGGTCGACGAGGTGATCAGGGACGCCCTGCTGCACTTCGACGCGTTCCGGGACGGCTCCGGCGTGTTCCTGTACACCTGTCGCGGCGATCCGGAGGCCGCCCTGGAGGTGGTCACCGACAACGACCGCGTCATCGGCCACGACCTCCTGGACGTCGACGAGCAGTCGTTCAACATCTACCTCTACGTGAAGGCCGGGGAGCCGGCGGGGTCGCTGATGGCCATCGTCCAGAAGTACCGGCTGATGGTCAACACGCCCATCGCGTTCGTCGAGAACGGCATCCTGGCGACCATCGTGGGCGACCACGAGATGTTCCGGAACGCGCTCGAGGAACTGCCGGACACGCTCTCCATCTCGATCGAGCAGGTCGGCAAGTACACGCCCGGCGGCCGCAACGCCATCTCGAAGCTCACGGAGCGCCAGCGGGAGGTGTTCGAGGCGGCCATCGACGCCGGCTACTACGACATCCCGCGGAAGGTCACCCAGGAGGACCTCGCCGGGGAGTTCGACGTCACCGTCTCCACCATCGACGAGCACCTCCGGAAGGCCGAGGCGAAGCTGCTGTCGGCGCTGACGCGAGCGCCCGGGACGGGCCGGCCCAGGCGCGGGCAGGTCGAGGACGCCTGAGCCGGAACCGACACGGAACGGCGCTGTGCGTGGTCCTTCCGGCGGATTCATTCCGACGGCGATGGCCGTAATTTTCTTGTGTCGAGCCGGCGTACTCCGGCCCGTCCCGCGACCCTGAACGCGGGACTCGCAGGATTCCACCCCACCTGTTCCGCCGGGACCACGCCGTCTCACCGGTTCCGGCGGGTTCTCCACCCCGACAGTCACACCGCCGCGACCGCGGCCAGGACCACCAGCACCGAGACTGCCGGGGTGGCGGCGACGACGGTCGTCGCGGTCGAGCGCCGGGCATCGGGACGAACTACGCGGCGACCCCTCTGTTCGATCAGCGCCCGAAGAACGCGCGGAGGTGCGATTTGGACCGGAACGGGAGACGTTTTCCGCGGCCCATTTCGACCGTTGCGCCGGCGGTTCACGAACGCCCCTCGCGCGACATCCGCTACTTGGTCTTCACACCGGACCGTCCGGACGGACCGGAATCGGGCCGTTGCGGTTCTCCTTCAGAGCCGTGACCTCGTCGCCCTGTTACGGGCCCTTCGGTTGTGGCCCCCAATCCGCCCCGTCCCGTGTGCCGGTCTGGGGCAGATCGTTCCGTGTGTCCTCGCGACCTCTGTCGCAACACCGTTAACGGGGGATGGTAACATATAGCTTGCGATGGCGGAAACCGCCGTTCCCTCCGGGGGTTTTCACGGAACCACGACCCGGCGTCAGTACCCGCCTGCTGACCTGTCAGGCCACCTATCGAGAGACGGCTCCGGCCCGCCGGACTGACCCCTCAGTCGGGGTGCCGGCGGGCCCGCAGGACGAGCAGTTCGCCGCGCTCCTCGCCGCGCTCGACGGTCAGGCCGGCAGCCGAGAGCATCGCCGTGGCCGCGGCCAGGTCGTGGCGCTCGTCGGGCGGTGGCCCGTCGACGCCCGGTCCCGACGCCGACCAGTCCACGATGGCCGCGACGCCGTCGGCCGCCAACACCCGCGCCAGCTCCCGGCAGGCCGCCGGCGTGGCGAACTCGTGGAACGTCATCGTCGACACCACGCGGTCGAAGGCGGCGTCGCGGAACGGCAGCGACGCGGCCTCGCCGGTGACCGGGTGGACGGTCGGCGGCAGGCCCTTCTCGCGGTAGCGGTCGTGCATCGCGGCCTGGACGTCCAGCGCCACCACCGCGTCTGCGTGTGGGGCGACGTCGTCCGTGTAGAACCCCGTCCCGCTGCCGACGTCGAGCACGCGTCCCGTCGGGTCCACCAGCGCCCGGAGCTCGTCGGCGCCCAGCCGGTCGTACCGCGCCGGGTCCTCGAGGGCGTCGGCGCGGTCGACGTCGTAGGTGTGAAAGCCCATCCGGGCGACCGGAGGGTGCCGACCGACGTAACTCCCGGGGACGGCCTCACTCGGGGCGCTCGTCGGCCACGTCGCCGCCGTCGAGGCGCCGGTAGGCCACGAACGAGTACGCCGTCGCGTACAGTGCGATGGCCGCCACCGGTCCGGCCACGAGGTAGACGAAGTACTCCGGGAGGAGGACTCCCGCAAACGCGACCACGCCCGCCAGCACGAACAGCACCGCGGCACGGTCGTGGGTCTTGCGCCACACCGTCTCCGAGGACAGGGTCCAGGGCGTCCGGATGCCGACGAACCAGTTGCGCTCGGCGCGGGTGAGCAGGAAGCCGACGGCGACGAACAGGGCGCCGATGGCCGGTGCGAGCACCTGCTCGACGGGGAACTCGTAGCCGAGGTTCCACGCGAGGACGAACCCGTAGACGTAGGTGAGGAAGCCGGCGACCAGGACGGCCAGCAGGTCGTAGGCGTCCCGGAACGCGGCGATGTTGTCGGCGAGCGGGTCGATCCGCGGGATGACCTCGAACAGCAGGACGATCGACCCGACGAACGCCGGCCCGCCGACGAGAACCCAGGTCGCCGGCGTGGAGTCGTCCGGGACGCCGGCCGCGTTCCAGTGGGTGGTCATCCGTGCGGGGACCTCCGGGGCGGCGAGGACGCTCGCCAGCCCTGCGACAGCGACCAGGCCGACACCGGCCAGGGTTCGGCGGGTGGAGCGGTTCGCCGTCATACCGGTTCCTGGGTCCGCTCGGACCGTATAGCTTGCTCCCGACTCCGAGGTGTCAACATTTAATAGGGTCGGTCCACACGGCTCTCCACACCGCTAGGGGTGCGAGGGATGCGGACCGCACGATCGAGGGACACCGAGGTCGAGTGTTGGATATCCGGCCCGGGCCGCGATCCGAACCTGGCGGCGGTACCACGGGGGAACCCATGCCTCAGACACCCAACCATGGATACAACGTGCCCGAGGAGGGCGCAACGGACTGGCACGAGCCGTTGAACGAGAACTTCGAGCAGTACGACACCGATATCGAGGTCAGAGACCTCGAGGGTAACTCCGGCGACTACCAGCCGAAGTCCGGAACCAAGTTCTTCGCAACCGACAGCGGGAAGGTGTTCGTCGGCGATGGGTCGAGCTGGACCCCGGTCCTCACGACCGGCCTTCGGCCGACCCTGATGGGCATAAACCCCGACGGTTCCGACCTCGGTGTGGGAAACGCGAACCCGGCGACCCGCCTCCACGTCACCGACAACACCGCGAAGACGGGGTCGATGGACCTCTCGCGACCCGCGGCGGTTGTCGAGAACACCTCGGGCGATCCTAAAGGCGACTTGCTGGGCCTGAAGACCCGCGTCACGAACCCCGGAAGCCAGACGGACTTCCTCTCGTTCATCGGCGGGAGCCGCCAGCTCGGCCAGCTCAACGGCAACGGCTCCACCGGCATCAGGCTCGGGGCGACCGGCGACCTCACCCTGTCGGCCGGCGGGACCGACGCGGTCACGGTCGACGGTGGGTCGGCGACGGTCGAGGTGGGTGACCTGGAAACCGAGCGGTCGTCGCCTGCACTCCACCTCAAGGACAGGAAGGCGACCTCCGAGCGGATGAAGCCGCTGCTCAGGCTCGAGCGCGACAGCTACAACCCCGGCATCGACTTCGTCTCCCAGGACAGTCTGGACGCACGGTTCCGGCCGAACCAGAACGCCTTCCAGTTCGAAATCCTCCTGGAGAAGGACCCGCTCAACAACGTCTACATCGGCGGGGGTGGGCTCGAGGTCGAGGGGAGCAAGGACTTCGTGCAGGAGGTCGACACCGAGGATGGCAAGCGAGAGGTCGTCTACACCGCGACGGAGGCGCCCGCCGCCCGGACGGAGGTCTCGGGCGTCGCTGCCATCGAGGACGGGCGGGTCGAGATCGCTCTGCCCGACCACTTCGGCTGGGTCACGGACGCCTCGGAGCCGATCCACGTCCAGACCACACCCCATGCCACCGACTCCGCGGGCCTGGCGGTCGTCGAGCGGTCGCCCGAACGCATCGTCGTCGCCGACCTCGATGGGACGGGCGATTACGAGTTCTCCTACACCGTCAGTGGCACTCGAGAGGGTCACGCCGACAAGGAGGTCGTCCGCGAACCTGCCGAGTCACCGCCCCCCGAACCGAGCGGGGTCACCGCCGACGACTGAGTGCCCGGGAGCAACGGTTATTGGTCGCCCGCCCGACCGGCCGGCCATGGCCGAGATCGTTCCCCCCAAACGCCGCGAGTGCGAGCGCTGTGGCCGCGTCGACGTCTGGGACGAGGCCTCCGAGAACTGGACCATCGCCGAGGCCGACGGCGACAAACAGGCCGGGACGGCGTCGTGCATCCACGAGTGGGACATCAACGGCGAGTACAACCCGCTGGACGCCTGAGCGATGCCCACCGCCTACGTCACCGCGCCCCGGGAGGTGGCCGACGACGTCGCCGCCCGGCTGGTCCACGAGGAGGTGGCGGCCTGCGTCAACCGCCTGGACTGCCGGTCGACCTACCGGTGGGAGGGCGAGGTCGTCGAGAACGAGGAGGCCGTCCTGCTCGCCAAGACGACCGCCGACCGGTACGACGACCTGGTCGACCTCCTCGAGGAGATCCACCCCCACGACGTCCCGTGCATCGAGCGGTTCGACGAGACCGACGTCCACGAGCCGTTCGGCGACTGGGTGGCCGGGGCCGTGGAACGTGGGAGACCGGGGGAGTAGCTCGACGACCGCTTTGGAACCGGCCACGTGGACCGTCTGAATACCGGCCGGCCTACCGCCCGGACCGACCCGAGGCGCCGGACTGGCTGCTCGCTCTCGACCGCAACCGCCCGGAGAGCCCCGGGTCGAGCGTGAGGTCGGACCGCAGGCCCGACCGAAAGACATTTGCTGGGATGCCGGCCACCGGCCGCCACGAGAATGTCGGTCCTCGCCGCCCTCTGGTCCCTCCGGAAGCGCCGCCCCGGCTTCGTCGCCCTCTCGCTCGTCACCCTCGCCGCGTTCGTAGTCTACCCGGTTATCGACTACTGGCTCCGGGCCAACGGCTTCCCCTCGCCGTTCGGGTTCTACGACTGGGGCGCGTTCACCTCCGGCGTCAGCCACTGGCAGGCCGGCGAGCCCATCTACGTCCAGGACGGGAACGGTAGCTACCACGGCAGCTACCTCTACCCGCCGTTCGCGCTGCTGGTCTTCCTGCCGTTCGTGGAGCTGTTCCCGTTCCGGGAGGGCGCGATGGTCTGGGGCGCGTTCTCGGTCGGCCTGCTGTGGCTCGCCGTCCAGGCCATGGTCGCCGCGCTGGACACCGACGTGTCGCTACACCCGGGCGAGCGACTGCTGCTGCTCCCGGCCCTGCTGGGCTTCCAGCCCCTGCTGCTGTCGCTGAAGCTCGGCCAGACCGCGGGGTTCCAGGGCGGGCTGGTCTGCCTCGCCGCGGCGGCGATGCTGCGGGGCCTGCCCGTCGCCCGCGGCCGGGCCAGGCTGGCCCGGCTCGCCAGCGGCGCCGTGACGGCGTTCGTCGGGATGGCGAAGCTGCCCTACGCCACCGCCGGCGCCCACCTGCTCGCCGACCGCGAGCGGCTGGCCGGCGCGGTCGGCGCCGGGGTCGCGGTGCTGGCCGTCTCCGTGCTCGTGTTCGGCGTCGGCTACCACCAGGAGTACGTCGACGTGCTGCGGTGGGGCGCCGAACGTGGCGCGTCGACCCGCGTGCCCTCACTCTGGCTGCCGCCGTACTACCGCCCCATCCACTGGCTCCCCCACGCGACGACGCTGCGATACCTCGCGGTCGCGGCCGTCGCGCTGGGGGCGGCGCTGGCCGTCGACGCCGACCTGGAGGTGTTCGCGCTCGGCGCCGCGGGCGTCCCCCTCCTGGCGCCGGTGACCTACGCCTACTACTTCGTGCCGGCGCTGGCGGCCGTCGTGTTGCTGGTGGCGACGGAGCTCCGCCGGCCGGGCGGTCTCCCGTGGGTGCCCGTCCTCGGCGCCGGCCTCGTCGGGTTCCACTCGCCGGGGCTGTGGTTGCTCACCCAGCACCTCCACAAGTACGTCCCCTACGTGATCGACCTGACGCCGGTGGTCGACTTCGTGATCCACCTGCGGCCGCTGTTCTGGGCCCAGCCCGGCCTCTGGGGCAACCTCCTGCTGGTGGGACTCGCGGGGGTCAGGGTGGCGCAGGCCGTCGAGGTGCCCCGCGGCCTCGGTCGACACACGACGTGATGGCCCGGTCCCGTCGTGACGCCCCGAGTAGAATCCCGCAGCCGCCTCAGTCGGCCCCGGCCAGCGGCGTGGTCCCCTCGGCCTCGTTGATGTGGGAGAGCGTCTCCTCGATGGTGGTCACGAGCTGCCGGCGGGCCCGTGCCGCTCGCGCGGTACGCTCGCCGTCCGGCGCAGACGCTCTGACTCACGGCCTGCGGGGGGTATCTTCAGAGCGAGAGAACGCCCGGCCGGAGCTAAATGCCGATGGTCCGAACCGCGTGCCGGGGTCCACGGCCGGGGACTGCGCGGTTCTCCCCGGCTGCCCCGCACCAGCCATGCAAGCTCCCGACACGGCGTCGGCACCCGACGACCACCGCCGACGCCATCTCGCAAGGCGGTTCGCCCGGACCTACGGCGGTCCCGAGAGCCGCGACGGGTGGACGCGGGTCCTGGAGTACCGGCGGGTCCGAGCGTTCGTCGCGGAGCATCCGGAGCTCGGCTCGAGCGCCGTCGCCTCCGCGCTGGATCTCCCGCGGTCGCGCATCCGGGCGTGGGTGGACCGCGACGGCCGGCCCGACCCGGTCAGGGGGCTGTCGGTCGCGCGGGACCGCGGCTGGCTGGAGCAGGACTTCGACGCGGCGACCGGGCGGGCGCTCAACGTCCTGGTCGCGTGGGTGTTCAGCGGCGGCAGCGTCAGCGACGGCACGTACGCGCCGTCGTTCACCTACGCGGACGCGCTGACGCGGGAGACGGTCCGGACGGCGCTGGGCGTCCTCGACCTGGACACCCGGACCGAGCGGGCCGACGACGGCGAGCGCGCGACCGAACTGGTCCCCACCGCGGACGCCTCCATCCTGGGGCGGGTCCTGGTGGCCTGGGGTGCACCCCTCGGCAGCAAGAACGAGCGGACGGACCTCTCGCTGCCCGCCTACCTCCGACACGCCCCCGAGTCCGTGCGGCTTGACTTCGCCCGCACCTACATCCTCAACCGCGGTCACGTCCGGTCGGACCGGATGACGTTCCCGGTCCAGGTCACCGAGTACCGGAGCCCGGAGTACCGCGACCAGGTGCTCACGCTGTTCCGTGACGTCGCCGAGGAGCCCTCGACGGTCCGCGCCTCCGGCGAGCGGACGGTGTGGCTCGACCCCGAGGCGAGCGACCGGCTCTACCTGCCGCCCGAACTCGAGGAGTGAGCCGACAGTCGCTCAGAGCCCGAGCGTCGGCACCACGTTCTGGGCGAACAGGCCGACCACGTCCAGGAGCGCCACCAGGAACGTGGCGAGCACGATGGCCACAGCCGGCGGGTCGAGGTGGGTGTCGGCGTGGGCGTACAGGACGCGCTGGGCGACCTCGCCGGCCAGCCCGGCGAGCACGCCGAAGATGGCGCCGACCACCACCGCGATCCAGGGGGCGATGGTCGCCGAGAGCTCCGCCGCCGTGACGCCGGCCTCGACGATGCCGGGGTCGGTGCCGCCGGCGAGGCCGACCACCGCCAGGCTGGCGGGCAGCGCCATGTGGTGGGTCAGCGGCACGTCCCCGTCACCGAGCGTCAGCAGGAGTGCGGTCGCGGCGGTGATGCCGAACGGCAGGAACACGCTCCCCGTGGCGAAGGTCAGGTAGCCGGCGACGCCGCCGACCGCGGCGCCCATCAGCGCGACGCTCTCCCACGCGTACATCTGCGGGAGCCACGGCTCGACGACGTAGCGGGTCAGGTCGCCGCCGTCGGCGCGGGCCTCCGACTGGCGGTCCGTCCGCGACCGGCGGCGTTCGCCGCGCTCGAAGGGCGACATGTCCAGGAGCCCGCCCCGGACCTCGCCGACAAGCGGGTAGCCGAACGCGACCCGGTGGGCGAGTCCGGAGACGACGACGGCGAACATGACGGGGTCCCAGGGCAGGCCGAGCGCCACGGACCCCCGGGCCACGAGCAGCCCGACGACGCCGAAGGCGCCGCCGACGACCAGCACCGGCAGCGCGGTCCCGAGGGCGGTACCGACGTCCTTGGCGTCGTGGTACCGGAAGCCGGCGTCGAGGTGGCCGCTCCGGGCGGCGAAGGCCGCAGCGGCGACCCCGCCGCCGAACGCGACGTGGGGGCCGAGCGCCGGCCCGTACCCCACCGCGGGGACCACGCCAGCGGCGTCCAGTGCCGACCCGGGCGCCTGGCCCGCCTCCCCGATGGCGACCACGAGGCCGGCGACGCCGAACGCCTGGAGGCCGCCGACGGCCGCCCCGAACGCCCCGCCGGCGAACGCGACCAGGAGCCACGCCACCAGCGTCGCCGGCTCAGCCACGGCAGGCCCCCCCGCGTCGTCCGCGTGCGTCGCCCATGTCGGCCGGACCTCCGACGGGCCTACAAAAAGGTGTGGTGTTTTCGGACATCGAAAACGGTGGAAGCGTCTTTTGAGGATGATGTGGAATACGGGGACGATTCCGATGTCAGGTGCCCCCCGCGTGCTCGTCGTCGAGGACGAGCCGGATCTGGCGGACCTCTACGGCCAGTGGCTCCGGTCGCGGGCGGACGTCCGGGTCGCCAACGACGCCGAGGAGGCCCGCGAGGCGATCGGACCGGCCCTCGACCTCGCGTTCCTGGACCGGAACCTGCCCGACGCGTCGGGCGACGAGGTCCTGGGCTGGATCCGCGAGGCCGGCATCGACTGCCGTGTCGTGATGGTCACCGCGATGGCGCCGGACTTCGACATCCTCGAGCTCGGCTTCGACGCCTACCTGACGAAGCCGGTGCGACAGGACGACCTCCACGAGGCGATGGACGCGATGGCCCGCCGCGAGGCCTACCAGGACCAGCTGCAGCAGCTGTACGCCCTGGCCTCGAAGAAGGCCGCCCTCGAGACCGCCAAGACCGAGTCGGAGCTGGCGCGCAGCGACGAGTACCAGCGGCTCTGCGAGGAGTTCGAGCGTCGCCGGAGCGAGGTCGCCGCCACGGTCGACGAGGGGAGCGTCGACTGGTCGACGTTGCTCCGGGACTCGACGCTGGAGCGCCCGGAGCAACACGGGTAGCGGGCGGGCGGGGAGCCACGGGCCCCCAAGCGAGGCTCAGGGCGTCTCCACCCGACAGAGGTACCGGTGGGGGACGAGGCGGTGGAGCGGAAGTCGGGCCAGCGGGCCGGGGACCAGCCCGCCGATGTGCTCGCCGAGGTGGACGTCCTCGACGTCGATGGTTGCTCCGCGGTCCCGCAGCGCGGCACGGATCCACGGGAGACTCGGAACGTAGTACGTGGTGTTCTCGAAGACGCCCGTGACGCCCTGGTTGTCGTAGAGGAACCGCCGGCCGAACGGCGACGGGAACACCGCGGTCTCGATGCAGACGTGTTCGTCGGCGAGCTCGAACAGCCTGTCCAGGAGGGCCTCGGGGTCGGGCACGTGATAGAGGACGCCGAAGCAGAGGACCGTGTCGAAGCCGGATTCGAACTCCTCGGACAGCACGTCGCCGACCCGGTACTCCACCTCGGAGTCCAGCCGCTCGGCGGCGAAGTCGAACCCGGCGGTCCCCTCGCCGTGCTGGTCGGCGTCCAGGGCGACGATCCGCTCGGCGCCCCGTCGTTCGCACTCGAACGAGAAGTAGCCGTCCCAGGCACCCACGTCAAGGACGGTCCGGCCCGCGAGGTCGTCCGGGATGACCGCCGCCTTCCGTCGATGGTTCTGGAGCGAGATGTCCCCGTCGGTCACCGTGCCGTCGGGCATCGGAATCGAGTGATGCCAGTCGATCTCCCCCCGGGTCGATCGGCCATCCTCGCGCATCGGCTGCCCGTTCCCGACACTGGGTTATAAAAGTCCGGCCGACTTCGGGTCATGGACCGGCCGCCACCGGATAATACCGGGAACATACCCGGGGTCAGTCCTAACCCCACCGCCGGCGTCCGGGGCGGCATGGAGGCGTGGGCACCGAGCAGATGAGGGTCGGCGTCAACGCCCGCACCTTCAGCGACGCCCAGCCGGACGGCGAGACCCAGGCGTCGATGCACGTCGCGTCGACGCTGGCGACCGACCCGGCCGTCGACGTCGAGTACTTCGGCTCCACCGAGATGCCCGAACGGTTCCGCCGCGCCGGCCGGACCACGGCGTATCCGGTCGGCTCGCAGGTGTACGGCGTGGTCTGGGAGCGGACCGTCCTCCCGGTGCTGGCCCGCCGGGCCGACCTCGACGTGTTGCTCTGTCCGACCGCGAACGCCCCGCTCACCGCGAGCGATCGGTACGACGTGGTGACCTACGTCCACGACGTGAACGCCCAGAAGGGGATGGCCGGCCGGCTCCAGCGCTGGTACCGGCAGGCGACGGTCCCCAGGACCGTCTCGGTCTCGGACCGTATCGTCACCGTCTCGGAGTTCTCCCGGCGGGAGATCCTGGCCGAGTTCGACGTCGACCCGTCGGCGGTCTCGGTCGTGTACAACGGCATAGACGAGATATTCCACCGGTCCTCGCCCGGCACCCCGGTCGACGTTCCCGACCGGTACGTCCTCTACGTGGGGGCCATGAACCCCCGGAAGAACGTCGGCGGCCTGCTCGACGCGTTCGCCGAGTTCCGGCGGCGGGCCGGCGAGGAGTACGACCTCGTCGTCGTGGGGCCCGAGAACAAGTTCATCTACGAGTCCTTCGACGTCCCCGACGAGGAGTACGTCCACACGCCGGGATTCCTCTCCCGACGGGAGCTGAAGTACGTCTACCGCCAGGCCGACCTGTTCTGCTTCCCGTCGCTGTACGAGGGGTTCGGGCTCCCGCCGATGGAGGCGCTGGCCTGCGGGACGCCCGTGGTCGCCTCGGACGTCGCCGCGCTCCCGGAGCTCCTGGGCGACGCCGCCGAGCTGGTCGATCCCACCGATCCCGGCGCCATCGCGGCGGGCATGGTGACGGTCCTGACGGACGACGCCTACCGCTCGACCCTGGTCGACCGGGGCCTGGACCGGGCCGGGGAGTTCACCTGGGACCGGGCGGCCGCGAACCTGAAGCGGATACTGCGTGACGTGGTCGGGTAGGGCCCGGGTCTCACCGGCGGACGAAGCCGACGGTCCGTCGAACCGCCGAGAGGTCGAGGTCGAGCTCGGTCTCGAGGCGGGTCAGCACCGCCATCTCCTCGGCCGTCAGGTCGCCGTACCGGACGACGATGAGGAGGTGGACGAGTCCGGCGAGCACGACGACGCCGGCGACGCCGGGGAGGGACCCGGCGACGCCGTGGCCCAGGCCCACGCAGAGGGCCGCGGTGACGGGGACCGAGAGCCCGAGCCCCCGGACCATGCCCGTGCTGACGGGCACGATGCCCGCGATGCGGTACAGGAAGTACAGCCACACGAGGTCCAGGGTCCAGAAGGCGATGACGCTCGCGACCGCCGCACCGAGGAATCCGTAGGCGGGGATCAGGACGACGTTCAGGACGACGTTGACCGCCGCCGCCGCGAGGTTCCCGGCCAGGACCAGGCGGGTCCTGCCGACGGCGATCAGGCCCTTGTCGGTCGATCCGATGGCGGCGTGGACAAGGAATCCGCCGGCCAGGACGGACAGCGCGAACGCCCCGGCGGTGTACTTCTCGCCGAACGTCACCACGATGGTGAGCTCCGGGAAGAAGAACATCACCATGACGACGGGGTAGGTCAGGAAGACGATCCACTTCGCGGTGAGCTTGAAGAGGTGGTCCGCCCGTTCCATCTCGTCCTCGACGTCGAGGCCGGAGACCGCCGGCAACAGGAGGAACACGAACGAGACCAGGAACACCGTCGTGAGCAGACTCAGCGGATAGACGGTGTTGTAGACGGCGACGCTCTGCGTGGTCGCGAAGTAGCCGAGCAGGAAGGTGTCGAGGTAGTGGATCAGGTGGAACAGCATCCCGGTCACGACCAACGGCGCGGAGAACCGCGTGAGCTGGCGGTGCATCGTCCCGCGGGTGCCGAGCTCCAGCGGGGTGTACCCGAGCAGGTACCAGGCACCGATGAGGCCGGACACGACGAAGCCGCCCGCGTACGCCCAGGCGATCCCGGTCGTCCGGAGGCCGAGCACGATGACGGCGACGGCGAGCAGCACCTGCGAGACGGGGACCAGCAGGTTCTCGATAACGACCTTCGGGACGGTGCGCTCCTGACCCCGGGCAACCCCGAGGGCGATCCGCTGGAGCCCGAAGAACGGGGTCGCCACCGCCGCGATGGCGAACAGCGGGCCGAGCCGCGGGGACTCGAACAGTTCGACCGCGAGCCAGTCCGCCGACAGGAAGATGACCGCCGCGATGGCCAGGCTCAGCGGGACGGCCACCTCGAGCGCCGACCGCACCAGGTCCGCCCGGTCCGCCGGGGCCGAGTCGAACCGGGGGAGGTACCGGCCCAGGCCGACGTTGAGGCCACCGACGGCGACCAGCCCGCCCACGTTGATGAGGGCCATGAAGATGGCGACCAGTCCGAACGACTCGACGGAGAGGTACCGGGCGAACGTCACCCGAAGGAGGAAGACCAGGCCCGTCTGCACGACGAAGCCGACGAACACGACGGCGGTGCCGCCGAGGAGCGAGCCGAAGTCGTCGTTCGAGGGTGCCATCGTGTCGGGGGTCCCCGGGGCCGACCGGGGACGACCCGACCCGCTCCTCGTCGGGTCGCACGGCTGCCGGCCGGTCCGGTGCTGTTGCCCTCCTCAGCCCCCACGATTATCAGGATTGTCATTCTCCCGACCACGTCCTGCCGGCTATCCCCGAGGATTGTTAAGCCGGGACCTCGGCGAGATTGCCACCGGTCGTGGCCGCCAGCCCGGACGGGTACTACACGAGACTGACATATCAACGGGCGCGGGATATCCCGACTGCCCGTCAGCCGAGGTCGTCGAGCACCGCGTGGCTCGCAGCGACAATTCGGTAGCCCTCCTCGGGGGTGACCGGCGCCGGCTCGTCGGCCTCCAGGGCGTCGAGGTACTCGTCGAGGAGCTCGCCGTACCCGAAGAACAGGTCGCCGGCGAGCGTGTGGTACCCCGACGTCAGGACGCCGAGCCCGACCTGGGCCATCCCGGAGAGCGCGGTGAACAGGACCTCCAGCGGCGAGTGGTCGGCGTCCGTGCCCACGTGGACGACGATGTCCCGGAAGACGTCCACGACCGCCACCCGGTCGGTCCCGACGACGACGAAGAACCACTCCGAGAGCGGCGCGTCGAACACCATCGAGAGCTGGCCCTGGCGGCCGTCGGCGCCCGCGAACGTCGCGGTCACCGACTCGAGTGGCTGGCCGCTCCCCCCGTCGTGCTGGGCGGTCGCGTGCACCAGCTCCAGGTCGTCGACGAACGCCTCCATGAGGTACAGGAGGTGGGGCGACTCGTCGTAGAACAGCCCGCCGGGGAGCTCGGGGTACCAGGACGGCAGGTCCCGGCTCGGGCTGCTGAACTGGACGCCCTTGACGTACCGGACGTCGCCGAACGACCCCTCCCTGACGAGCCGGCGCACCGTCCGGACCGAGCGAGCGTACAGGAAGTTGTGGACGATCCCGAGGGTGGCCTCGGAGTTCCGGTCGGCCGCGACCATCCGCTCGGCCGCCGCCTCCTCGACCGCCATCGGCTTCTCGCAGAGGACGTCGACGCCCGCCTCGAGTGCGGCTATCGACAGCTCCGCGTGCGTGAAGGGGGGCGTGGCGACGGTGACGAGGTCCGGTTCGGTCGCGAGCAGCGACTCGTACTCGTCGAAGACGCGGGGAACGTCGAAGTCCGCGGCGGCCTTTTCCGCGTTCGGCCAGTTGTGGTCGTACACGGCGGACACGCTGACCCTGTCGTTCGCCACCAGCGCCGGGATGTGGCGCTCGGTCGCGATCTTCCCGCACCCGACGACGCCGACCTCGAACGTCCGTCCCATGTCAGACACCCAGGCCGTAGATGTCCATCACCTTAGTGGTTCGTCGTTCCCACCCGAGGTTCTCGACGGCGTACGCCCGGGCGTTGCGCGACAGCTCCTCGCGCAGCGGGTCGTCGTCGAACAGCTCGACGACGGCACGCCGGATGCTCTCGGGCTCCCCGGGCTGGAGCAGGATGCCGGTCTCCCAGTCGGTGACGACTTCCGGCACGCCGGCGACGTCGGTGACCACCGGCGCGACGCCGGCGGCCATCGCCTCGAGCAGCGTCAGCGGCAGGCCCTCGGAGTAGGACGGCCGGCAGAAGACGGTCGCCCGGTCGTACATCCCCGCGATGTCGTCGACGTAGTCGTGGACGGTGACCGCCGAGGAGAGCCCCCGTTCGCGGATCGACGCGCGGGTCCGGTCGCCGAGCGGGCCGCTCCCCACGAGGTCGACCGTCGCGTCGGGATGGGCGTCGAGCACCCCCGGAAGGGCCGCGAGCAGGTCCTGGACGCCGTTGTTCCGGACGAGCCGGCCGACGTAGAGGAGCCGCTTCCCGTCGGTGGGGGTCGGCGAGAAGGTGTCCACGTCGACGGCGTTCCGGACGACGGCGGTCCGGGTCGCGCCGAGCGACCGGGCGATCGCCTCGACCGCGCGACTGACGCAGACGACGTGGTCGCTCCGCGAGACGACGAACCGTCCCACCGTCTCCTCGTAGGCGCTCGCCGCGAGACCCCCGAGACCGGAGATCCGGCCGACGTCGCCCAGGTGCAGCGTCGTCACCAGCCGGTAGTCGGCTCGCACGGAGTACAGCGCCGCCAGCGCCGAGGTGAAGAAAAAGCGGTTGTGTGCGTGGACGACGTCCGGCTCGAACTCCCGCAGCACCCGGCGGAACGCCGGGACGGCCGGGAGCGACACCGTGCTCTGGAGCCCGACCACGTCGGTGAGGTCGGTCCCGCGAGCGGTGTACAGCTCGACCTCCGGCCGACCGGCGACGTCGAACGTCCGGCCCCCGTCGTCGAGCGTGAAGACCCCGACCGTGACGTCCTCCGCGACGAGGTGGTCGACGAGCTTCTGGACGACCTGCTCGACGCCACCGTCGCTCGGGGGCAGGTAGTCGGAGCAGAGCAGCACCCGCTGGCCACCCGGTCCGGACATACCCTCCCCTGCCCGCTCCGGACCATAAGCCTACTCGTCGGGACCGCGCGGACGCCGGATTCGGGGCGCCGCGGCGGACCCCCGAGGTTTACGGTGGGGCGACCGCTGGCGGGCGTATGGGCGTGGTGGCGAAGGCGCTGAACCTGCTCCGGCGCCGGGGACCGGCGGCGACGGTCAGCATGGGGATCGGCTTCGTCTACAACCGGACCGTGCGTCGCCTCCTCCCGGAGACCGAGGAGTGGGTCCGGTACAACGGCGTGAAGCTGTCCCGCCGGCGGGTCGGGGACGCACGGATGCCGTTCCCTACCCAGGGCTCGGACCTGGAGGTCGACTACGAGGTCGCCCTGGGTCGGGCCATCCGGGACCACGTCGGCGCGGGCGACGCGGTGCTCGAGGTGGCCGGCGGCTTCGGCGTGACGGCCACCATCGCCGCGAGACGGGTCGGCCCGACCGGATCCGTCACGACGGTCGAGGGGTCGCCGGACCTGGCCGACGAGGCTCGGGCCACCGTCGAGCGCAACGGCGTCGCCGACCGGGTCCAGGTTCGAAACCGCGTTGTCGGCGAGTCGGCCGGGTCGGTCCGCGGGGCCCCGGACGCGCCCGGCGACCCGCTGGCCGTCGAGGACCTCCCGGCCGCCGACGTCCTCGTGATCGACTGCGACGGCTGCGAGTTCGCCCTCGTCGACGCCCTGGACGCGGTCGACCCGGACCGGGTGATCGTGGAGCACCACGCAGTCCTGGACGTCGAACCACCGGTCGAGTACGAGCCCGACCGGGTCCGCGCCGCGGTCGAGGCCGAGGGCTACGCCATCGCCGACACCTACACGCGCCGGATGGACGCCGACATCCCGGAGTTCGGCGACGAGGAGACGGTGTTCGTCGGCGTCCGGCAGCCCTGACCGGTCTCACCGGACCACGTACCCGGTGTTCGGCCCGGCGTAGCCCCACGTGGCGTCGCCACACCGCTCCGAGACGAACCGGGCGAACGCGTCGTGGCCGTCCCAGAGCACGTCGTCGGTGAAGAGGACGCCGCCGGGGTCCAACCAGTTCCACGCCAGCTCGAACTCGAACATCATGCACGGGAGGCTGTGGCCCGAGTCGTGGACGAAGAAGTCGATGGCGTCGACCTCGGCCCGGAGCTCCGGGAGGACCGCCTGGCTGAGCCCGAGCTCCAGTCGCCAGTGCTCCCGGAGCTCCTCCGGGATGAACCAGCCGGGGTCGTGCCCCTCGGGCAGCACGGCCTGGCCGAGGTGGTCCGCCGACGGCGCGTGGTCGGCGTCGGCCTCGCCCTGTCGGACGGGATAGTCCACGGAGATGAGGTGGCCGTGGCCGTTCTCCCGGAGGGCCAGCAGGAGTCCGTACGTCGACACCCCGTTGCAGACGCCGGTCTCGACGAGGACCTCGGGCTCGATCGACCGGATGAGCGCGTAGTACGTGCTCGTCGTCTCGACGGGGAGCTCCGCCATCTCGGCGCCGTCCGTGAGCTCCGCGTGCCGCTCGCGGGCGCGTTCGATGGTCTCCGTCCCGCCGAGTTCGTGGAACTCGTCCCTGAGCCGGTCCAGCTCCGCCGGGCTCTCGAAGAACGTCTCGGCGAATGTCCGCCGGAGCTCCGCCTTGGTTCCGCCGTACACCCGGCGGTAGTAGCGGTCCTCCAGCCACCCCCTGAGGACGGCAGGGAGCCGGTCGTAGAGACCCGTGGGAGCGAGCTCGTGGGCGCGACCGGGCGCGATCACGGTCCACCGACCACCCCGGCCGTGGGCACCGCCGTCGGGCCGTCGGGCTGCCGTCGCGCTGCCCGCGGGAGCCGTCCGTCGGTTCGATCCGGTAGAGCCGTCATCTGATCCCCCACCTCGGCACTGCACCCCGCGGCGAGGTCCACCTCATGGCCGCGGGAGAGCCCGTCGGACACGCGATATCCAGGGGGCCAGGCCGAACTGCTGGAGGACCCGCCATCCCCGTCTGACGACGTCGGTCGCGACGCGGTCGGCGTACCGCTCGGGGTACTCTGCCCGCAGGAGCTGTTCGTGCTCGGGGTCGTAGTTCGTCCGCGGGAGTGGCGGGTGGACCATGTGGACCTCGTCGCGATACTCGCAGACGCCGTCGGCGGTGGCCTCCAGACGCCAGCCGAACTCGGTGTCCTCGCGCCAGCCGGCGAACCTGGGGTCCCAGCCGCCGACGGCGAGCGCGGCCTCGCGTCGGACGGCCATGTTGCAGCCGACGTAGTGGCCCCGGCCCGTGTACCGCGGGCCGCCGGTCACCCGGCCCTCGAGGCAGACCAGCTCCGGGGTCGACCGGAACGCGTCGAGGACGCCGGCCAGCCAGTCCGGTGGCGGCTCGGTGTCGTCGTCGGTGAACGCGACGATCTCGCCGTCGGCGACGCGGAGACCGACGTTCCGGGCCTCGCACCGGTCGACGGCGTCGTCGTTCACCACGATGACCTCCCAGTCGGCCTCGACGACCTGGTCGCGGAGGCGTGCGACCACCTCCTCGTGGTCGTTGTCCGGGACGGTGGCGATCACGACTGACACGTCCGGGTCCGCCGCCGACAGTGGCCACTCGACGTGCACGTCCGCCGGCTCGACCCGCCAGTGCCGCGCAGCGTCCGGGTCGGTTGGCCCCGTCTCGCCCGCACGGGCCACGGTCAGGCCTCCCTCCGGGCCACGAGGAAGCGTTCGGAGCCCCCGGGTCGTCCGGTCACCTCGGTCGCGTAGCCGTGGCTACGGAGCGTGTCCCCGACCTCGGCCGGCGTCGCCCCGAAGTCCTCGATGGATGGTCGGTGGTCGGCGGGTTCGTGGACCTCGACGAGCACCGTCCGGAGGTCGCTGGAGGCGAGGAGGCCCGTCATCCCGTCGAGGACCTGCGCCTCGGCGCCCTCGACGTCGATCTTCACGACCGAGGGCGCCGGCGCGGTGCCCGAGCCGACGACGCCGTCGGCGGTCCGGAGGTCGACGACGACCTCCTGGCGGGCCTCGGCAGACGGCTCTCCGGTCGCGACGGTGCCGAGGGCGAACCCGGGGGCGTCGACCTCGTCCACCGCGAACCCGACCTCGCCGTCGGTGGCCCCGAGGGCACACTCGTGGACGGTCGCGTCCGCGTCGTTCACGGCCAGGTTCTCCGAGAGCCGCGTCGCGTTGCCGGGGTGGGGTTCGAAGGCGTGGACGTCGGCGTCGGTGAGTGCGGCCGCGGCACAGGTGTAGAACCCGACGTTGGCGCCGACGTCGAAGAAGACGTCGTCGGCGTCTAGCTCGGCCAGGACCCGTTCGAGCTGGCCGGTCTCGAACTCCTCGAGGAACCAGATCGCCGCCCGCTCCGCATCGGTGGCGGCGTGCAGCCGGTAGGTCCCGGGGGCCACGTCGATAGACGCCATCCCGGTGACCCGCCACCTGGCGAAACTCGCCCGCCGGCGGACGACGGCCGACGTCTGCCGGACGGCTCGCTCGAGGGTCGGACGCATCCCCCCTCGGCGATACGTCCGTATCGCCGAATCCAGCGCCCCCCGCAACTCCATGAGGGGTTGGAACGTCCAACCCACCTTGAATGTTGGCATCGACCCGGTCGATACCGGCCGGTTTCCTGTATGGAATCGTTTTAGGGACGGGGTATCGTACCCCGAGTGAGACACGGGGGCCGATGTTACGGGATTCCATCGAACGGGTCGGGCGCCGGGCCCTGACTGCGGGCCTGGACGTCCTCCCGAATCGGGTGAAGTGGGAGGTGATGTCGTACGCGCCCGCGCAGTACCTCAACATCCTCCCCGTCGAGTCCGAGGAGGAGTTCACCCAGTCGGGTCGCGAGGAGGTCGAGACGATCCTCGAACGACTCGACGACTACGGCGCCGACGTCTCCCTCCCGGACGGTCGCGTCCTCGAGATCGGCGTCGGACCGGGTCGGCTGCTGGTCCCGATGGGCGAGCGCGGTGCGGAGGTCCACGGCGTGGACATCTCGCGGGGGAACCTGGCCAAGGCAAGACGGTACGCCGACGACCAGGGCGTCTCGCCGTCGCTGCAGCGTGCGTCCGCCGGCCTGCCGGCCTACGACACGTCGTTCGACCTGATCTACGCCGTCCTCGTCTTCCAGCACATGCGTCGCCGGACCGCGATCCGGTACATGAGGGACGCCCGCGAACTGCTGGCGGCGGACGGGGTCGTCTACTTCACGTTCGCCAACCTGGCCGACGACGACTACCGCGCATACTACGTCTCGGAGGGCCTGGAGAAGACCTACTCGTTCCGGATGCGCTACCACACGGAGTCCGAGGTCCGACTGCTGCTGACGGAGCTGGGCTACGGGGACGTCACGGTGCTCGACACGGGCCCCCAGCTGGTCGCCATGGCCCGCCGGTGACGCGGTCGGGTCACCGGCGACGCCATCCCGGTCTCAGGTGGGGACCGGGACGCAGGAGAGAAATGCCTCTGGACCGCTCTCGTACACGACGTGATTCCGCGGGTCGTACGGGACGGCCGTCGTCCGTTGCACCCGGTCGATCCCCCAGACCATCTGACTGGCCGTGAGGTCCACGAACTGGTGGGTCTGGAGGCAGTTCACCAGGGGGGCGT
>CAYWNQ010000003.1:0-2350 GCA_964459695.1 uncultured Halobacteriales archaeon
GGGCGGTCGTCGCTCCCGGTCGGCATGACCGGCTGTTCGAACCGGAGACGGGTAACGCCACCCATCGGTCCCGTCCCCGAGAGCCCGGGGCTCCCAACGCTATTACGGCGGGCGTGGGTACGCCCGGTCGATGAGTCCGGACGCTCCGTCGACCCGTCCAGGCGACCTGCCCGCCACACCGCTGGAGCTCCGGGCCGACGTCCCCGCCCTCCAGGCCGCCACCTACCTGAACTACGGCGCCCACGGGCCGAGCCCGTCGTCGGTCGTGTCGGCCGCCGAGACGTTCCTGGCGAGCCACGAGTTCGACGCGCCGGCCGGCGGCGACGCCTACGAGGTCGCGCTCGACGCCTACGAGGACGCCAGGGAGCGCGTCGCCGGCTTCGTCGGCGCCGACCCCGACGACGTCGCGCTGACCGAGAGCACCACGGCGGGCATCAACGCCGTGGCCTCCGCAATCGACTGGTCGCCCGGCGACGTCGTGGTCCGGACCGACCTGGAGCATCCGGCGGGCGTCCTGCCGTGGCAGCGCCTCGAGCGCGAGGGCGTCGAGGTCCGGGTCGTGCCCACCGAGCGGGGCCGCATCGACGTCGACGCCTTCGCCGACCACGTCGCCGGCGCCGACCTGGCGTGTTTCAGCGCGCTCACCTGGACCCACGGCACCCACCTGCCCGTCGCGGAGCTGGTCGACGTCGCCCACGACGCCGGCGCGCTGGCGCTGGTCGACGCGGTCCAGGTCCCCGGCCAGACGGCGATGGACGTGGGCGACTGGGGCGCCGACGCGGTCGCCGCCGCGGGGCACAAGTGGCTGCTCGGGCTCTGGGGCGGGGGCTTCCTCCACGTCGACGCCGACGTCGCCGGGGAGCTCGAACCCCGGGCGGTGGGCTACCGCAGCGTCCGGGACCCCGGTGCCGAGACGTTCGCGTTCGAGCCCGGCGCCCGCCGGTTCGAGGTCGGCACGGCGAACCCGGCGCCCCACGTCGCCCTGACGGCGGCCATCGACGCCGTCGACGCCGTCGGCGTCGGGACCATCGAGGACCGCGTCCGGCGGCTCGCCGGGCGGCTGGCCGACGGCGTGCCCGACGATCGGCTGCTGAGCCCGGACCCGCCGGAGTCGGGACTCGTCACCGTCGACGTCGACGACCCGGCCGCGACCGTCGAGCGGCTGGCCGAGGCGGACATCGTCCTCCGGGAGCTGCCCCCGCTGGAGGCCGTCCGTGCGTCGGTCCACGCCGTGAACACCGCCGAGGAGGTCGACGGGCTGCTCGACGCGCTCGACGGCGAGTGGTGAGCCGGGGCCGAACGCCGTTCCTCGAGTGCCGGTGGCCCACTGCCCGCGCTTCGGCCGGCGTTTGACCCTCCGGGAGGCACTTTTCCCCGGGGCGCCTCGTCCCCGGTATGGAACGGTCCTCACTGACCGAGGAGGAACGCGCCCGCTGTGGCGCCGCGGCGGCCAGACTCGTGTCGGCGACGCTCCGGCGCCGCCGGTCTCGACCCACCGAGCCCTGACCCCCGGGTCCTCAGTCGTCGTCCCTGGTCGTGTCGTCGCGGTCGGTCGGGCCCAGCGGCTGCGAGGCGGACGCGTCGGCCGCCCGGCCGCCCAGCCAGTCGCCGATGGTGGCGGCGACGTAGTGCCGCGCGCCGAGGCCGACGGCGAGCGAGTCCGCGGCGGTCGGCAGTGCCAGGGCGGACACGACGCAGGCGGCGACCCGACCGAGGGTGCGTGAGGTCGCCAGTCCGGTGACGCCGAACGCCAGCGGGAGGAACTCGACGATGCCGTCGTCGGTCGCCTGGGGGGCAGTCCGGATGTCGATCCGGAACGGGACCACGGATGCGGACGCCGTGGCGGATCCTCCGGACGGCCCCAGATCGGTACTCGTACCCGACCCAGGCAGGTTCCCCCGGCAAGCAGAGCCTCGCAGGTCCGGTCCACCGGTCGTTCGATATCGGGAATTCGAATTATCTGGAGTATCTCCTATCGTTCTAGCTCATCTAGGGGATAAAAGACAACTTGTAGGAAACTCTTTTCCGATACTCTCTACATTCGTCGAACGCAATGGCAGTAGGAAACGCACGCGACACCTCCACGGGGCACGCTCGCCGCGCCGGCCCCCGCGTCGGGACCGCCCGCCGGGCCCCCGCGATCGAGCAGCCTCGCCGCCCGTCCCGTGGGCGGCCGGGGTGACGCCAGATGGCCCGCGACTCCCACCTGCTCCCGGCGTTCGCCGGCTGGTTCGGCCTGCTGCTGGCCATGACGTGGCTCAGCCGGCCCCTGGCCCACGAGGGCCTGGTCGCGGTGGCCGTCGTCGCCGCGTTCGCCTACTGGGCCACCGGCATCTACCGGCTCACGCGG
>CAYWNQ010000003.1:2450-34666 GCA_964459695.1 uncultured Halobacteriales archaeon
CCGCAAACCGCGGGTGCGAACCCACGCAGTCACGGAACCCCCGACCCCATGTCACTGAACGTCCGCGACACGGCGACCGAATCGCACGAGGACCTCGTCGTCACCGAGCGCCTCGAGGAGACCACAGAGTTCGTCAGCACCGTCGTCGACGACGCCGGCGCCGACGGCGTCGTGGTGGCCCTGAGCGGCGGCATCGACTCCTCCACCGCGGCCACCCTGGCCGTCCGGGCGCTCGGCCCGGAGTCGGTCTACGGCCTCGTGCTGCCCAGCGCCGCGACCGACCGCGACAACATGAAGGACGCCCAGCAGCTGGCGTTCTCGCTGGACATCAACTTCCGGACCGTCGACGTCCAGCCACTGGTGGACTGGTTCGAGTCCGCCGTGGTGTACGGCTACGGCGAGCGATTCGGGAACCCGCCGACGACCCAGCCCCGGTTCTCCGCCGCCGACCCCATCGACGAGCCCGTGTCCTACAAGCGCCACCTCGGCAACGCCGTCGCCCGGCTCCGGATGGCGATGGCGTACTTCGAGGCCAACAGCCGCAACCGGCTGGTGCTGGGCACGGGCAACCGGACGGAGCTGCTGCTGGGCTACTTCACGAAGTTCGGCGACGGCGGCGTCGATCTGCTGCCGCTGGGCGACTACTACAAGACGGAGGTCCGGGAGCTCGCCCGGGCGCTCGAGGTCCCCGAGCCAATCGTCGAGAAGCAGCCCACCGCCGGGCTTTGGGAGGGCCAGACCGACGAGGCCGAGCTGGGGGCTCGCTACCCCACCGTCGACGCGGTGCTCCGGCGGCTGGTCGACGACGGCATGGGCGTCGACGCCGTCGTCGAGGCCGTCGACGCCGACCGGGAGGTGGTCGAGGACGTCGCGGAGATGTACCGGACGTCGGTTCACAAGCGCACCCCGCCGCCACGGCCCTCGACCTACGCGAGCCAGGTCGACGGGGCCTGAGCTGGCCCGGGGGCTGCACGGCCGTCACCCGGTGGGCGGTGAATTCCCACGAACATCGAATTCTGCCGCCGCGGCCCTCCCGGTCTCGAACGAGCGTCGGCCCGGCACCGATCCGATATCGCGTCCGTCCACTTATTTACTGCAATACAGTATTATCGTGGACCGATAGACCTAATAACCACAGGAATATACACCTAACCGGGAAAAAGAATGGCGACTGATGAGATATCGGACGCAGAATCGGACGTACTGGCGACCATCGACGAGGAGGGCGTCGACTTCATCCGGCTGCAGTTCACGGACATCCTCGGGACGGTCAAGAACGTCTCCATCCCGGCCGGCCAGGCCGAGAAGGCGTTCACCGAGGGAATCTACTTCGACGGCTCCTCCATCGAGGGGTTCGTCCGCATCCAGGAGTCGGACATGCGGCTGCGGGCCGACCCCGAGACGTTCGCGGTCCTCCCGTGGCGCGACACCGGCTCCGGGACCGCGGCACGGATGATCTGTGACGTCGTCGACACGGCCAGCGGCGAGCCGTTCGTCGGCGACCCCCGGTTCGTGCTGAAGCGCGCCATCGACGAGGCCGCGTCGATGGGCTACACCCTCAACGCCGGCCCGGAGCCGGAGTTCTTCGTGTTCGACACCGACGAGTCGGGGCGGGCGACCACCGAGACCCACGACGCGGGGGGCTACTTCGACCTGGCGCCCAAGGACCTGGCGTCGGACCTCCGCCGGCAGATCATCTACAACCTCGAGTCGATGGGGTTCGAGGTCGAGGCCTCCCACCACGAGGTCGCCGAGGGGCAACACGAGATCGACTTCACGTACGACGACGCGCTCGCGACCGCCGACAACATCGCCACGTTCCGGTCGGTGGTCCGCGCGACGGCGGCGGCGGAGGACCTCCACGCGACGTTCATGCCCAAGCCCATCCCGCGCATCAACGGCTCGGGGATGCACACCCACCTGTCGCTGTTCACCGAGGACGGCGAGAACGCCTTCCACGACCCCGACGACGAGTTCGAGCTGTCGGCGACCGCCAGGTCCTTTCTGGCCGGCGTCCTCGAGCACGCGCCGGCGCTCACCGCCGTCTGCAACCCCACGGTGAACTCCTACAAGCGGCTGGTGCCGGGCTACGAGGCGCCGGTGTACGTCGCGTGGTCGGACGTCAACCGGTCGGCGCTGGTGCGCAAGCCGGCTGCCCGGACCGCGGCGGCCTCGCGCATCGAGCTCCGGTCGCCCGACCCGTCGTGCAACCCCTACCTGGCGCTGGCGGCGATGCTCCGGGCCGGCCTCGACGGCGTCAAGCGCGACCTCGACTGTCCCGACCCCGTCCGCGAGAACATCTACGAGTTCGACGCCGCCATGCGGACGGAGTACGGCATCGAGACTCTCCCCCCGAACCTCGCCGCCGCCGTCGACGCGCTAGAGGCCGACGAGGTGGTCTACGACGCCCTCGGCCCCCACGTCGGCGAGAAGTTCGTCGAGGCCAAGCGCGCCGAGTACAGCGAGTACAAGGTCGACGTCAGCGACTGGGAGCTCGAGCGCTACCTCGAGCGGTTCTGATCCCGGAGGAACGGATGCATCCCGACAACGTCGACGACGCGGACGACGGCTGGACGCGCGTGGGACCGACGAGCGGCGCCGGCGAGGACCCCGCCGGGCAGGTCGGCCGGATACCCTTGCCCGGCGGCGGCGTCATCCTCCACGACGACGACCGCGCCGGCGCGTGGCTCCAGTCCGACGTGGCCGTGGACCTCGCGAGGGTGGCCTGACGGGTCGTCCCGACGGCCACGGGGGGGGGGAAAGAATACCACGTTCATCCACTTATTAGGGATATTTACAGATGTTCGTTGGTACTTTCGGGGAAACGTAGAAGGTCCTCGAACTCATACCCCGTTCCATGCGACCGACCTCGGAGGCAGGCGGGTCAGGGGTGTACGAGTGTCAGGACTGCGGGGCCAGGCCGGACGACGTGGAGGCCCGCGTCTGTGGGGGCTGCGGGGGCCCACTGGTGAACATCGGCGTCGAGCGGGACCTGTAGCGGTCGAGCGTCGCGCGTGGTCGCCGCTGCAGCCTCCGGGTGCGCCGGTCGCTCCAGGCCCCCGCGTCCGCAGGGTTTACCGATGGGGGTGCCCATGGGAGACCGATGGACGAGCTGGCCGCCGCGGTGCGGGAGGCGCTCGCCGCGGAGACGAGGGCGACGTTCGACGAGCGGGTCGAACGCCAGGCCGCGGCCATGCGAGCCGACATCGAGGCGGGCGCCCTCGACAACCCGGACTTCGCGGCGGGCCTGGAGCTGGAGGCCTACGTCGTCGACGACGCCGGCCGGCTGGCGGCCGCCCCCGAGTCGGTGTTCGACCTGGAGGGCTGCGACGGGGAGCTCGGCGTCCACAACGTGGAGATCCACACGCCGCCGGACGTGCTCGACGCCGACGGGCTAGCCCGCCAGGCCGAGACCGTCCGCGAGCGGGTCCGCCGCGTCCGGGAGCGGCTCGCCGAGCGGGACCTGGCCCTCGTGCTCGACGGCATGTGGACGGTCCCGCCACCCGCTGGCACGCGGACGTATCTCGGGGCGGTCGAGCACCGCGACGACGTCGTCGTCGCCGAGCACATGCGCGAGAACGCCCGCTACGCCGCACTCGACAACGAGATCCGCCGGCGTGCCGACGGGTCCATTCCCCTCGACGTGCCCGGGTACGGCGGCAGCTTCCCCTCCATCCTGCTCGAGTCCCTCACCACGTCGATCCAGCCCCACCTCCAGGTTCCCGACGGAACGACGTTCCCGGCCGTCTTCAACACGGCGCTGCGGACGACGGGCCCGCTGCTGGCGCTGACCGCGAACTCGCCGTTCCTCCCCGCCGACCTCTACGACCTCGACGCCGACGGGCCGGACCCGATGGCCCTCGTCGAGGCGACGCCCCACGAGCTCCGCGTCCCGGTGTTCGAGCAGTCGATCAACGCCGGGCGGCCAGCCGGCGACGGCAAGGTCCGCTTCCCGCGGGACGTCGGAGCGACCACCGACGTCGTCGACCGGCTGGTGGCCGACCCGACCTACGCGCCGGTGGTCGCCGGGGCCGACACGGCCGACGGGACCTACGACCAGCGCTACCCCGAACTGGCGCACAAGCGGGGCACGTACTGGCGCTGGGTCCGCGCCGTGGTGGGCGGCCAGCGCCCCCGCGGGAGCCAGGGCACGGAGGCGTCGATCCGCGTCGAGTACCGGCCGCTCCCCACCCAGCCCACCGCGACGGACGTCGTGGCCTGTCAGGCGCTGGTGTGTGGCCTGCTCGTCGGCCTGACCGGGGCCGAGCATCCGCTCGAAACACTGCCGTGGGACGCCGCCCGCGAGTCGTTCTACGCCGCCGTCGACGACGGGCTGGCCGCCGACCTGGCGTGGGTGACCGCCGACGGCGAGCGGACCGACGACCAGGCGGTGATCTTCGAGGAGGTGTTCGCCTACGCCCGGCGGGGTCTGTCGGCCAGCGGCGTCCCCGACGACCGGGTCGAGGACCTCCTGGCGCCGATGACGGCCCGGTGGGAGCACCGGACCACCCCGAGCACCTGGAAGAAGCACCGGGTCCGCGAGCGACTCCGCGACGGTCACGGGTTCGCCGCGGCCATCACGGGCATGCAGCGCCAGTACGTCGAGCGCAGCCGCGAGGGCGACTGCTTCGCCGACTGGGCGGGATAACCCGCCTCCGAGCCCGGCAGTCGGTCGGCGGCCTCACCCACTCCCCGCCGCCGTCTCCCGCTTCTCGAGGAGCAGGTCCTCGACGACCAGCGCGTCCAGGCCCGTGCTGTAGAACGTCCGGACCGCCTCCATCGGCCGGGCGACGATGGGGTCGCCGCTGTCGTTGAACGAGGTGTTGAGGACGACCGGGACGCCGGTGATGGCCTCGAACTCCTCGAGCAGGCGGTGGTAGCGCGGGTTCTGGTCGGCGGTGACGGTCTGGGGGCGGGTGGTCGCGTCGGCCGCGTGGACCACCGCCTCCATCTCCTCGCGGGCGTCGGGCAGGGTGTCGAACGTCTGTATCATGAACGGTGCCGTCGTGGCGTCCTCGAGGTAGTCGGTCGCGGCCTCGCGGGTCAGCGAGGGCGCGAACGGTCGCCACTGCTCGCGGTGCTTGACGTACTCGTTGATGGCGTCCCGGGACTCGACCGACCGGGGGTCGGCGAGGATGCTCCGGTTGCCCAGGGCCCGCGGCCCGAGTTCGAGCCGGCCCTGGAACCACCCGACGAGCTCCCCGTCGGCCAGGCGCTGGGCGACCGCCCGTGCCGGGTCGTCGAGCCGGCGGTACGGGAGCTTCGCCTCGTCGAGCCGGGCCGCCACCTCGTCGGTGGCGTACGAGGGGCCCCAGTACACGTGGCGCTGGGTCCCAACGGCGGCCGGCTCCCGTTCCAGCCAGCCGGCGCCCAGCGCCAGGCCGGCGTCGTGGGCGACCGGCTGCACGAACAGGTCCTCGACGGCGGCGGACTCCCGCAGGCGCCGGTTCGCGGTGCAGTTGAGCGCGACGCCGCCGGCGAGTGCCACGTTGCCGGTGTCGAACTCGGCGGTGTAGTGCTCGACGACGTCGCGGAGGGTCTCCTCGAGGACGTCCTGGGCGACCCGCGCGAGGTTCCGCTCCCAGTCGGTGAACTCGCCCGGCTCGTCGCGCGGCCGGCGGTCGAACAGCTCCGACAGCGCCTCGACCCCGTGGCCGGTGCCCCAGCGGCGGGTCAGCGCCGTCACGTCGTAGTCCACGCCGGTCTCGATCAGCTCGCGGAGCGCGGCCTCGATCTCGGGGTCGGGATCGCCGTACGGCGCCAGGCCCATCACCTTCCCCTCGCCGTTGAACATCCGGTAGCCGAGGAACTCGGTCACGACCGCGTAGAACAGCCCCAGGCTGTTAGGGTGCTCGTAGGTCCTGACCCGCTCGAGGCCGTCGGGCGTCCCGCGCCAGACCACCGTGGCGTCGTACTCCCCCTTGGCGTCCACCGTGAGGACGAGCGCCTCGTCGAACCCGGACGGGTGGAAGGCGCTGGCCGCGTGACACCGGTGGTGCGAGCGCGTCTCCATCGGGGGCACCGGCTCCCCGACGTCGGCCAGCCGGCGCTCGACGGCGGCCGTCGGTCGGGTGCCGGCCCGCACCAGCTTCCTCGCCGTCCGGCCGAGGTGCTCGACCGCCCCGCCCGGACTCGTCCGCGCGACCCGCACCGCGTCCCGGAGGTAGTGCCCGAGGAGTTCGAACTGGAGCGACGGGTCGTACGGCAGCACGACGCGGTCGACGTCGGCCATCGAGAGGTCCGCGTGGTCGAGACAGGCGCGGATCGCCCGTTCGGGGAAGACGTCGACGGCGTGCTTCTCGCGGGCGAGGCGGGCCTCCTCAACGGCGAACGCGAGCTCGCCGTCAGCGAACAGCGCGGCGCTCGGGTCGTGGTGTCCGTACAGCTCGACGGCGGGCTTGAACGCGAGGACGTGTCGCGTCACTGTCTGGTTATCGACGGACGGCGACGGGAGCTCGGTGCGCCGACTGGCGGGGACCTGTCCATGTCCCGGCGTCCGGTGGCGAGGGGCGTTATTATGTGCACCGTAGCCGCCGTGGCCCCGGACCCCGTCGCGTGGCGACGGCCACCGCGGGCCGCGCCGGGCTCCGGGGCGTCGACATCGCCCGCACTGGCCCGACCGGAACGGTCCGGACCGCGGTTCCACACCGTTGTGGGAGCTTAGCCGACCAGTAATAACCACCCTCGCGCTCCTCACGTCCTCACGTACCCCGCCGGGACTGCGCGGCGGGGTACGTGTTGGCTCCCCCCATTCCCACCCCTTTTCGGGCAGGGGCGCTCGGCCCTCCCGTCAGCCCGGGAGCAGCTCCCCGACGTCGGTGTCGGCCCGCGGAGCGGAGTCGGCCCGCAGGTGGGCCAGCCACGACCGGACGTCGTTCACGCGGAGCTTGAACTGGACCGGTGCGTCGTGGAGCGCAGGCACGTCGCCGAGCAGCTTCCGGTCCAGGTCGTGGCGGCCGTACAGTCGCCGCCGGTCGGGGAGGGGCGAGCCGAACGCGTCGAGGAAGGGGACGGTCCGCCGGACGAACCCCTCGACCTCGTTCGCCTGCAGCGAGTCGTGGGGGCGGTCGGGCGGCCGGGGCGTCAGGAGGTCGTCGTCGAGGTGCTCGAGCGCCCGTCTGAACGTCCCGGCGGTCCGGTGCTCGGGCGGCGTGGTGAGGTGCCAGTCCACGAGCTCGGCGTCGGCGGCGACGAACCGCTCGAGGAACCTGTCCGCGAGGTGGGTCCGGAACGGCCTGGTCGGTCGGGCCCGGATACCGAGCTGGGTGACGGCGTTGTGGATCCCGTCACACCGGTCGAAGCACCGGTCCAGCTCCCGCTCGAACACGTTCTGCAACAGTGCATCGTGGTCGTCCTCGGCGACGGCGTCGCAGTCGGCGACCAGGTCCACGCCGGGCGTGACACAGCCGAGCCCGTCCTTCAGCGCCGGGACCGGATCGAGGTCATCCGCCAGCCAGGGGAGGGGGAACGTGTGTCCGGCGACGTCGATGCTGGCCCCCGGGACGAAGTGGTCCCGGAACAGCGAGTCGAACAGCATGCCGTGGAACATCTCCTCGACGGCCATCGCCTCCACGTGGCCGCTGTGGTGGATGTGGAGCGTCTCGCGCAGCCCCTGGCTGGCCTCGACCTCCCGAGCCGTCGGGACCAGGTACCGCTCGCCGGGGGGCAGTCGCTCGTGGGCCACGCCGTGGTCGCTCGCCAGCTCGCGGGCGACCCGCGATTCGTCGCCACCCTCGCTCCCGACGGTGTAGGTCGCGTCGACGTCGGGGTGCAGCGCGAGTATCGTCCTGGAGTCGAACCCGCCACTCAGCAGGAGCCCCGTCGGCGCGCGGTCGGTGACCCGGCGATCGACGGCCCGCTCGAGCCGGTCGGCGAGCGCCGCCGCGTGGTCGAACTCCTGGGGGTCGTACACCAGGCGCGCGAGCGGCTCGTGGCCGGTCGCCGTGAGCACCGCGTCGGTCCGCAGCCGACGCAGCCGGTCCAGCACCGTGCGTTCGCCGACCACCACGCCGAGGTAGAGGAACTGGAGCACGCCACTGGGGTCGACGTCGGGCGACGGGATGGCCGACGCGACACTGGCCGGGTCCGTGCCGAACACCCGGTCGTCGCCGGCGTCGGTGTAGAAGCACTCCCGCGTCCGGAGCACGTCCGTCGCGACGACCGGCTGGCCGTCGTGCTCGACGAGCGCCAGGTACGACCCGTTCAGCTCCGAGAACGCCCCGCGCCCGACCTCGGCGTAGCGCTCGAGGAGGTGGCGGGCCGGCTCGTCGCCCCGCCCGTCGCCGTATACCTGGCCCCAGAGGACGGCGAGCCCCTCGGGGCCCCGGTGGATGGCGGTCCGGGCGTCGAGCCCGAACCTGTCGGCGCGGACTCCCACCGTCACGGCGTCGCCCGCCAGGACCCGGTCGAAGCGCCCGGGCGAGGCCACCGCGTCGAACCGCGCCCGGGGGCCGAACACCCCGAACAGTTCGCGGTTCACGGCGTCACTCCACGGTGACGCTCTTGGCCAGGTTCCGCGGCTTGTCGATGTCCCTGTCCAGGAGCTCCGCCGTCTGGTAGGAGATGCGCTGCAGCTGGACGTTCACCGCCAGGCCCGCCAGCGCCGGATGCGTGTCCGGCACGGTGAGGTGGACGTCGCCCACGCCGTGGTCCCCGTCGGGACCGATCGTGACGATGTCCGCACCGCGGGCGCGCACCTCCTCGGCGTTCGTCACGGTCTTCTCGTCGTCGCGTCCCGTGAAGACCGCGAAGACGGGCGTGTCCGGCGTCACCAGGGCCAGGGGGCCGTGCTTGAGCTCCCCGGAGGCGAACCCCTCGGCGTGCTCGTAGGTGATCTCCTTGAACTTCAGCGCCCCCTCCAGGGCGACCGGGTGCCCGAGGTCCCGGCCGATGAAGAAGAAGGCGTCCTGGTCGGCACACTCCCGGGCTATCCACTCCGCGCGCGAGCCGTCGAGGACCGTCCGGAGGTCGGTCGGCAGGCGCTCGATGGCGTCGAGGAGCTCCTGGCGGTCCTCGCGGGGCTGGCCAGCCGGGAGTTCCCTCGCCAGGCGCTGGGCCAGCAGCGTCAGCAGGACGGCCTGCGAGGAGAACGTCTTGGTCGCCGCGACGCCGATCTCCGGGCCGGCCCGGATGAACAGCGACTCCTCGACCGCCCGGGTGACCGACGAGCCGACGACGTTCGTCACCGCGATGGTCCGGGCGCCCGCCTCGTCGGCCTGTTCGATCGCCGAGAGCGTGTCGGCCGTCTCACCGCTCTGGGTCACGGCGACGGCGAGCGTGTCGTCTCCGTCCGGCGTTTGCGGGTCGCCGTACTCGCTCGCGCGATGGGGCCGGGCGTCGATACCGACCCGGGAGAGCTGTTTCGCTCCGCAGAGGGCCGCGTGATAGGAAGTGCCACACCCGAGCAGCTGGACCTTCTCGACCGACGCGAACGCCTCGTCCGGTAGCTCGTCGAGTGCCACCTCACCGTCGTCGACACGGCCCCGGATGGTCTGGGCCAGCGCGTCCGGCTGGGCGTGGATCTCCTTCTCCATGAAGTGGTCGAACCGGCCCTTCGACACCTCCTCGCGGTCCCAGTCGACGGTCTCGACGGTGCGCATCACCTCCTCGCCGTCGCCGTCCGTTATCGCGACGTCGGCCGGGGTGATGGTCGCGACATCCCCGTCCTCGAGGTACGTGACGCGGTCGGTGAACCGGAGGAACGCCGGGACGTCGCTGGCGAGGTAGTGCCGATCGCTGTCGTGGCCGACCACGAGCGGGGAGTCCTGCCGGGCGGCCAGCACCTCGTCGAACCCCTCGACCACCGCCGCGACCGCGTAGCTCCCGTCGAGTGCCTCGACCGCGGTCCGGAACGCCGTCTCCGGGTCGTCGCCGCTGTCGAGCCGCTCCTCGACGAGGTGCGGGATCACCTCCGTGTCGGTGTCGCTGTCGAAGCTGTGGCCCCGCCCGTCCAGCCGATGCCGGAGCTCGTCGTGGTTCTCGATGACCCCGTTGTGGACGACGGCGACCCGGCCGGAGCAGTCCGTGTGGGGATGGGCGTTGGCGTGGTCCGGCTCGCCGTGCGTGCTCCACCTGGTGTGGCCGACCCCGACACCGCCGTCGAGCGACCGCTCCGCGACGGCTGTGCGGAGCGCGGAGAGGTCGCCCTCGCGCTTGACGACCTCGATCCCGTCGCCGTTCTGCACGGCGATGCCGGCGGAGTCGTAGCCGCGGTACTCCAGGTTGTCCAGCCCGGCCATGAGGTCGTCGACGCCGTCCCCACGGGCCGCGCAGGCGACTATGCCGCACATGGGGTCGGTCCTCCCGGCCCCGTCCGAGGAGTGGACGTGGCCGTCGGGCTCGTCGGGACGATCACGGGTTCTGGTGGGGCGTCGGGTCGGTTCATAATCGGTGGTCAGGTGTCGCTGACTCGCCTCGGCGTTCCCGTGGACGGCGTCTTACTATACGCCCGATAAGGAGAACGTTCCAACCGTTTCTCGGGACGCCGGCGATCCGGCGACGTTGGCCGACGACACCCCGATCCCGACGGATTAGGCGGTTGCCAACGGGTCAGTCGTCGTCGCGGGTCGACGGCTCGTCCCCGTCCAGGATCACGACGTTCTCGCGACCCACCGGCATCTTGACGACCCGCTCCTCCTCGGTCATCGTCGAGAGGATCCGACTGACGGTGGCCTTCGACCAGTCGGTCCGCTCGACGATCTCCCGCTGCTTCATCTTCCCGTCGTGCTGCTCGAGGAGCTCCTCGATGCGCCGGTCCTTCGTCAGCGGCGCGTCCGACGGCTGGTCGGACGGGGCGGGCTCACCCGACGTCGCCGGGTCGGCGCCGCGCCCGGCCTCGTCGGGCTCGCTCCGCTCCTCGAGCAGCCGGACCGCCGCCACGATCCGGTCGCCGTACCGGTACCAGACGACCCCGACGGCCCCGGCGACGGCCACGACGATCCACGCCCACGGCAGCAGCGGCGTCCGGGGACCGAACAGGGGGGTCACCACCTCCGTCGAGTCGTCGAAGCCGTCGTCGTCGGTGTCGGGGTCCGTGGGGTCGGTGCCGAGCTCGAGCTCCCGCCCGTCCGGGAGGCCGTCGCCGTCGGAGTCCGCCGTCGTCGGGTCGATACCCGCGGCGGGATCGGCGGCGAACGAGGCCTCCCGCCCGTCCGAGAGGCCGTCGCCGTCGGTGTCGGGGTCCGTCGGGTCGGTGCCGAGTTCGACCTCCCGGCCGTCCGGGAGGCCGTCGTCGTCGGTGTCGGTGTCGGTCGCGTTCGTGCCGAGGGCGATCTCGCGGGCGTCGCGCAGGCCGTCGTCGTCGGTGTCGTTGGTGGTCGGATCGGTGCCGTACGTCCGGACCTCGACCCCGTCCCTGAGTCCGTCGCCGTCCGTGTCGGCGCGCGCCGGGTGGGTACCGAGCTCCGCCTCCCGCCCGTTGGCGACGTCGTCCCCGTCGAGGTTCCCGCTGCGGGCGATGACGAACAGCGTCGTCGTCGCGTTCACCAGCGGCCCCTCGTCGTTCCGGCCGGTCACGTTGACGGTGTGGCGCCCGGTCGACCCGTTCCCTGGCGGCCGGTACTCGAACGTGGCATCGGTGCTGCCGTACACGACGTTCCCGCCCCGGCACCGACTGTCGTCCCGGTGGTCGAGGCAGATGTCCGCCCTGGTCCCCTCGAGCCCGTCGGCGCTCACGTGGAGGGCGTACGGCGCCGACTGCCAGAGGTACGTCCGGTTCCACGTCGACCGGTTCCCCGGCAGGTCCACGACGGCCTCGCCCTGGGCGGTGACGTTGACGGTCCCGTTCCCGGGGGCCGACGCGTCGGCGACCGGCGCCGTCGCGACCAGTCCCCCGAGGACGAGGAGTACCGCGAGCGTCCGACGACCGCTACGCCACCGGCTGGACATCAGTATGGCGGTGTGGGGTGGGCAGTGGAGACGGTCGAACGGTCCGGCGGATCATTCGGATGTGCTCGCCCCGGGTGGGGGGTACCGAGGTTACCACAGGAAACATGTTGAATGTTCTGGCTGCCGGCCGTGTCGGCCGAAATGGCGGCACGGTGCGGTACTGCGTGGGGGAACGGCGCGCCCCGCCCCTCCGGAACGGTCTGGACACACGCCGCGGTCCGGACCGGACCGCGTTTCCTATTCACCGACTAAGCGCGCGGGCCCGGCGTATCCGGTTCCCGTCGACCGGAAACGTTCCGCGTTACCCGGTTGGTAACGAAGGTCTGACGCCGGCACGTTCCACCACCGGTGCCTGACCGCCCACTCGAGGACGACGCCCTGTTCGACCTGCTGGGCAACGACCGCCGGCGGGCGTGCCTGCGGTACCTCCGGACGGCCCATCCCGACGCCACGGTCGACGTCGCCGAGGTGGCCGAGTGCATCGCCGGCCACGGCGCGAGCGGCGACGACGCCACCAAGCGGAGCGTCTACGCCACCCTGTGCCAGACCCACCTCCCGAAGCTCGACGCCCGCGACGTGGTCGACTACGACCCGTCGGACAAGACGGTGACCACCGGCCCGGCGTTCGAGCGGGTGTGCCACCACTTCGACGACTCCGACGGGAACGCCCGGAACCGGACGGCGGCCATCGCCGGCCTCGCCGTCAGCCTCGTGTCGGTGGCGCTGCTGAGCAGCGACCTGGTCGTCTCGTTCCTCCACGGTCAGCTGGTGACCATCGCCCTCAACGTGGCGTTCGTCCTCGCCACCTGCGGCCTGCTCGTCCGCCGGTGAGACCGTTTCACCACCGTTCCTCCGTTTATCGGACCGGTAATAATCCCGGGTGGGGCGGTACGTGGCGGTACCGAGCGAGCCTCCATGACACGACACGACATCGAAGCCGAACGCACGGTCGCCGAAGGCACCGGGCAGGTCCACGCCCGGACGGAGGACCTCTGCGTCGTCGGTCTGGGCTACGTCGGCCTGCCGCTGGCGGTCCGGTTCGCGGAACACGGCCACGACGTGGTCGGGTTCGACGTCGACGCCGGCCACGTCGAGACCCTCCGGTCGGGGACCGACACGACGGGCGACCTCGGCGACCGGGCGGTCGCCGAGAGCGGCGCGAGCTTCTCTGCCGACCCGGCCGACATCGCGGCCGCGGACTACGTGATCGTCACCGTGCCCACCCCGCTCGACGAGGACGACCAGCCCGACCTCGGCTACGTGGGTGCTGCCGGCGAGACCGTCGGCGATCACATGGAGCCGGGGACCACCGTCGTGCTCGAGTCGACGGTGTACCCCGGCGCCACACGCGACGTGTTCGTCCCGGCCCTCGAGACCGGCGGGTTGACCCACGGCGAGGAGTTCGCCGTCGGCTACTCCCCCGAGCGCATGACGCCCGGCGACCCCGAGCACGGGCTCGCGGACACCGTCAAGATCGTGAGCGGGGACGACGAGGCCGTCTGCCGGGACCTGGCCGACCTCTACGGGACGGTCGTCGACGCCGGCGTCCACCGGGCCGAGTCCATCGAGGTCGCCGAGGCCGCCAAGGCGGTCGAGAACATCCAGCGCGACCTCAACATCGCCCTCGTCAACGAGCTCGCGATGGCGTTCGACCGGATGGACGTCGACACCAGGGCGGTGCTGGAGGCCGCCGGCACGAAGTGGAACTTCCACGAGTACACTCCGGGGCTCGTCGGCGGCCACTGCATCCCGGTCGACCCGTTCTACTTCGTCCACCGGGCCGAGGACGAGGGGTACACCCCCGAACTGGTCCTGACCGGTCGCGAGTGCAACGAGGCGATGCCCGACCACGTCGCGGAGCTCGCGGTCAAGGGGCTCAACGAGTGCGGGAAGGTGCTCCGGGAGAGCGAACTGCTCGTGCTCGGCCTGTCGTACAAGGCCAACGTCGGCGACGTCCGGATGTCGAAGGTCACGGAGATCGCCGCGGCACTCTCCGACTACGACATCGACCTCGCGGGCTACGACCCCCACGTGGACGTCGCCGAGGCACGGGAGGCCCTCGACATCGACGTCCAGCCGGAGCTCCAGCCGGAGGGGTTCGACGCCGTCCTGGCCGCGACCCCCCACCGGGAGTTCGAGCGGCTGGACCTGGACGTCCTGGCGAGCCGGCTCGCGGAGGACCCGCTCCTCGTCGACGTCGAGGGGGTCTTCGACCGTCGCGCCGCCGCGGAGCGGATGGGGACCTACAAGCGCGTCTGAGGCCACGCGAGTGGAGGGGCCGTAGCCCGCCCGGCGGTCGGGCCACGCGGGCGCGCCACGGCTACCGGACGAGCCGGGGCGGCGGCGTCCGGTCGCACCCCTCAGGTGTCGTCGTCCGGCCCGGCCGACTGGCCGCCGTCCGTGTGGAGCCCCCCGAGGTGGACGGCCCACAGTCGCCAGAGGAAGGCCCCGAGCAGCGTCGCCGCCGTGACGGGGACGAACCGCGAGTAGCTGATGGTGCTCTCCTCGTCGCCGTACACCGCCGACATCGGCACGTCGGCGACGCGCATGCCGGCGACGTTGAGCCGCACCAGGAGGTCGTTGGCGTACTCGTGGCCGTCCGGGACCGCATCGAGGTCGACCGCCGCCAGCGCCTCGTGGGTGATGGCGGTGTAGCCGTTCTGGGGGTCGTTCAGCCGCCAGTAGCCGCTGGCGACGCGGGTCAGCCCGGTCAGCAGCCAGTTGCCGACCAGCCGGAACGGGGGCATCCGCCCGCCGTCAGCCCCGAGACGGTCGCCCTTGGCGTAGTCGGCGTCGCCCTCGACCAGCGGGTCGAGGAGCCGGGGCATCTGCCGCGGGTCCATCTGGCCGTCGGCGTCCATCGCCACCACCAGGTCGACGCCGTCCTCCCGGGCCCGGCGATAGCCCGACACGAGCGCGCCACCAGCCCCCCGGTTCTCCTCGTGACGGATGGGGACGAGCCGCGGGGCGACCTGCCCGCCGTCGGCCATCCCGACGGGCGCGGACGGCCCGACGGTCCGGGCGTCCTCGTCGGCGGCGTCGCCGTCGTCGGCCCGGGCGTGGGCCGCCAGCACGGCCCAGGTGTCGTCGGTGGAGGCGTCGTCGACGGCGTAGATGCGGTCCACGAACGCCGGGAGGTCCGCGAGGACGTCACCGATGTGGTCCGCCTCGTTGTACGCCGGGAGGACCACGCCGACGGTGTGCGAGCGGTACATCAGGCCTCCCGTCGGCCCCCGGACCGCGGCTCGCGTCGCGCCGCTGCCCGGCTTGCGCTCCGGCGGCGAGCCGGCGTGCAGTGTGCCGCCTGGACCTGCAGTGTGACGGCCGGCGGGACGGGCGGGGACGGGTGCGGTTGGTGGGACATGATCGGGGGCGTCTCGTTCCTGTCGAGGGGACGCGCCGGGGGCCGGTTACTATTGAGCGCGTAAGCGACGGGACCCACCGTTTCGCCGACCGGAACGGTCGCGCCGGAGCCGACGCCCCGGCGGGCCGGCCACCCGTCGGTTCGACGCCGAACGACTCACCGGTCGGCGAGCACGCGCCGGTAGAGCGATTCGAGGCGTTCGCCCAGCAGTGCCGGCGCCAGGCCGTCGACGCGGTCCCGGGCGTCCGACCGGGGGTCCGGCGCCGCGAGCACCGCCTCGAGACCGGCCACGAGCTCCGCGTCCGAGCCACAGACGTGGCTGGTCTGGACGCCGTCGAGGGTGTCGCCGACGAACCCGACGTCGGTCGAGACGACGGGGACGTTGCACGCCGCCGCCTCCTTGACGACCATCGGCCCGCTCTCGCGCCGCGAGGTGACCAGCACCGCGTCGCTGGCGTTGAGGTAGAAGGGCATCTCCTCGTGGGCCGCGCCGGTGAGGACCTTCAGGTCGGCGTCGACGTCGGCGGCCTCGACGACCCGCCTGGCGCGGTCGTGGTCCTTCTCCGGCCGGGCCGGGTCGTAGGGGAACAGCACCGCCCGCTCGCCGCGGTCCCAGCCGACCCGCTCGCGGGCCGCCTCGCGGGGGATGGGCCGGAACAGGTCCGTGTCGACGGCGAACGGGATGACGGTGGCGCCGCAGTCCAGTTCGGCGGCGGCGGCGCGGCTCGGTAGCACCGCGGCGTCGGCGTGCCGGGCGCTCAGCCTGCTCGCGGTCCGGAGCCAGCGGCGCTCGCCCATCAGGTCGGTCCCCCAGAGGGAGACGACGACGGGCCGGCGCGGCTGGGCCAGCGCGAGCGGTCCGAGCAGCCCGTAGTTCGCGTGGACGACGTCGTAGCGGTGCAGCGAGTGGCCCAGCACCCGGGGGACGTACCGCAGGTAGTCGCCCACCGACCGGGGCGACGACGCCTCGTAGCTGCCGGGGACGCCGAGGGTGGTGCACTCGACGCCACGGTCCTCGAGCGCCGCGACCTGGGTCTCGAAGAACGACCGCGTCGAGGTGTACAGCTGGAGGACGTGCATCGCGGTGTCAGCCCGCCGCCTCGATCTGCCGGACGGCGCTCGTCGTCGTGTCGCACTTCTCCTCGAGCACGGTCTCGCGTCGGCGCCGCCACCTGCGGTCGTCGGTGTCGAGCAGCGAGACAGCCTTCGCGAGGCCCCGCCGGTGGCGCTCCGGGCCGTCGAACTGGAAGAGGAGGCCGTACCGCGATTCCAGCTCGGTGGTGTAGCCCATCGACTGCGTGTTGACGTACACGGCCGGCGTCCCCAGCACCGCGCTCTCGGCGGCGGTCGTGGCCCCCTCGCCGACGGTGAGGTCCGCCGCGTACAGCAGGTCGTGGAGCCGCTCGGGCGCCAGCGACAGGCGACACCGCTCCAGGTCCGCGGGCAGGTCCGTCTCCGAGGTGAGGACGACCCTCGCGCCCGCGGCCTCCAGCCGGCGGACGACCTCGGCGACGTCGTCGAACCCGCCCTCGCCGCGGTCGTGCGAGGAGTTCCAGCTGCTGACCCGCGCCACGACGAGCGGCTCGTTCCCGCCGGCACCGACCTCCGCGCGGACGCTCTCGTCCGGGGTGAACCGGTCGGGGTGGAGGTAGGCCAGCTCGTGGTAGCCCGGATACCGGACGTGTTCGGCGGCGACCTCGCGGGTGAAGCAGTCCGGCGTGCAGACGACGTCGGCGAACGGGTACGCCAGCCGCTGGATCAGCGTCGCGTGTTCGGTGTCGTAGAACACCACGCTCCGTGCGCCGACGACCGAGGCGACGTGGGAGGCCGCGACGCCACCGATGGCCGCGACGACGTCGGGGTCGAGCCGGCGCGCCCGCCGCAGCAGCCGGAGCTCGTAGGTGGCCTGGACGGCCGCGAGCGAGGGCAGCGACCCGTACTCCGGTGCCAGCACCTCGTGGTCGATGCCGTAGACGTCCAGCAGGTCGACGGCCATCTCGTTCTCGCGGGCGAAGACGTGGACCTCGTGGCCCCTCGTCTCCAGTTCGTCGACGACGTGCTTGAAGAAGTGGACGTGGCCGGGATGCTGGATGGTGATGACGACCCTCATCGCCCGTCCACCTCCGTGGGGCCCCCGCCCGGTCCTGCCGGCGTCCCGACGGTCCAGGCGGCTGACGGCGGTGATACCGCCGTCAGAGCGCCGGCGACCGATCGCCGGGGCTCTCCGGCCGCTCGACACGCGGGCTCGTCCGGTGGTGGCGTCATGTCTGACCGTCAGTGGGGTGAAGCTCCGCGGCTTGTGTCCGCTCTCGGTCGATGGCTGGGCCGGGGGTCGGATGGTTATTGAGGAGGTAAGCCGACCGGGACCGCGGGCCACGTCCCGGCGGCGCCCGGCCGGCTCACCGGCCGCGGGCCAGCCCGTTCACGCCGTCCCACACCAGGCCCGGGTACTGCCGCGGGGCGACGTCGGCACCGGGGAGGGTCCGGAGGCCCCGGAGGAGGTTGCCGTCCCTGAGGTGGGCCTTCGCCCTGATGAGCGCGTGGCGACCGGTCACGTTCCGGCCCGCCTGCTCGAGGCGCTCGACCGTCGACGCGAACGTCTCGAGGTAGTGCTCGTCGGCGGCCTCGACGTCGGGGGCGGGCGGGTCGCCGGACTCGTGGCGCTCGACCAGCGGCTCCGGGACGTGGGCCAGCTTCCCCTCGCGGAGCACTCTGATGAGGAACTCCGGGTCCTGGAACCGCTCGAAGGACTCGTCGAATCCGCCGATGCGCTCGGCGACGGCGCGCTCGACGAGCAGCGTCGAGCCGGCACTGGTGTGGAGGTCGTCGCAGAGCACGTCGGCCACGAGCTCCTCGCCGCCCTCGACCCGCTCGCCACCGTCCGGGTAGAGCCGGTCGGCGAGCCGCCCTTCCAGGGCTCCGGCCACGCCCTCGTGGACGCGCTCGACGTCGCAGTAGGCGGCCACCCAGCCGTCGTCCTTCCCGTCGAGGCGCTCGAGCTGGCGCGCGAGCTTCCGGGGTCGCCACGCGTCGTCGGAGTCCAGGAACGCCACGTACTCCCCGGTGGCGTGCTCGATGCCGGTGTTCCGGGCGGCGGGCGCCCCGCGGTTCGTCCCGTGGGCGATGCGCCGGAGCCGGGGGTCCTCGCGACGTGCCACGACGGCGGCGGTGTCGTCGGTGGAGGCGTCGTCGACCACCAGGAGCTCGAAGTCGTCGTGGGTCTGTGCGAGGACGCTGTCGATAGTCCTCCCGAGCACGTCGGCCCGGTCGTAGGTCGGGATGACGACGCTGACGGTCGGCATTCTCCCGGGCGTTGGGCCGGAGCGGTCGTTATTACCCGGCTGGTAACCCGGCTCCGGGCGGCGTCAGCCACCGCCGCGGACGCACAGCGAGACGTCGCCGTTGTCGTAGAGCACCTCCCGGCCGTCGCAGGCCCGGCTGCGCGGGATCGACCGGAGCACGGCGCCGTCGTCGTGGACGAACAGCGGGGCCCCCCGCGTCTGGTACGACCGGTAGACGACACGCCGGTCGCGGAGCGAGCCGTTCGGGCCGATGGTGGCCTGGGCGGCGCGGTGGCTGTCGCTGCGCCGGAACGCCGCGGCGTACGGCGAGTCGCTCCAGACGGGCGCCGACTCCGGGACGACGCGGCCGACCGTCTCCATCCCCGCGACCTCCGCCTCGGTGTAGCCGAACCGCAACCGTCGCTCCTCGAACACGGGGTTGTCCCGGGTGGCGTCGCTGGCGACGAGCATCACCGTGGGACTCGCGAGCAGGACGAGGAGGAAGACGACGGTCGCCAGCGTGGGGTCGAGCCGGCTCGCGAGAAAGCCAAGTCCCGCGACGCCGACGATGGCCATCAGGGCGTACATGAACACGAACCACCGACCCGGGAGGAACATGCCGAGCCCGAGGAGCGGGGCCACGAGGGCGAACACCGCCATCGCCGTGATGCCCACGACGCCGGTGAGCGTGGCGTGGGAGGCCCGCCGGCCGTCCAGCACGTACAGGACGCCGACCACGCTGACGGCCAGCAGGACCACGAAGCCGAAGACGTCGACGTACGCGCTCAGCAGGTCGAGCGGGCCGGTCGCGCTCGCGGCGGCAGCTGCCGACGCCTCGCTCGCCGGCTTCGTCGGGAGGGCGAGCAACCCGAGACTCGTCCGGAGCCGGCTGCCGAACTGCGTCGCGATCACCCCCAGGAACCGGCCGCCGCGGTACGGCGTGAGGCTCCAGATGAACGTGACGATGCCGGCCTGGAACAGCAGGATGCCGGTCAGGTCGCTCGCGGCCGACGTCCGGTACGGGACGTCGAGGAAGAGGACGAGCTGGACGAGGAACGCGCCCCCCAGGAGGACGAGCATCACGAACGCCCCGACCTGGTGGGTGAGCGGGAGCGCGACCATCACCGCCGAGAGCAGCGCCACGTCCCGGAGGCGCCGGAGGTGCATCACCCGCACGACCAGGTGGAGCCCGCCGAGGAACAGCAGCAGCGACATGCTGGTCGGGATCAGGTTCAGCGACCACCGCACGGCCTGGTCGGACACGGCGAACAGGGTCGCCGCGACCAGCGCCCACCGGACGGGCACGAACAGGCGGCCCGTCGCGTACACCAGCAGGGGGGCGAGCGCCATCGCGGTCCCGAGCGACAGGTACAGCGCGGTCCGGAGCGTCAAGTCGCCCAGCGCCGCGGTCACGACGACCAGGAGGTGGTACAGCGGTGCCGAGTAGTACTTCCGGGCCCGGGAGGGGAACTCCAGCATCGCCTCGAGCTCGCCGGCCGCCCGGACGGCCCGCACGAGCTCGACGTGGGTCCACACGTCGATGCCGATGAAGCCGGCGGTCGTGACGAGCGCCGCGAACCGGACGACCAGGGCGAGCGCCAGCACCTGCGCCAGGACGAGCATCGGCCGGAGGTCCGACTCCCGCGCGAACAGGACCTGCACCAGGACGAGCGACCCGACGCCGCCACACAGGAGCAGGAACCGGGGGGTGCGCGCACCCGACAGTGTCGCCAGTACCACGGCGCCGGCGAGCAGGAACAAGGAGGCGCTCGGGAGCACCCGGACCACGACCGTCGGCAGCGCCGGGAGCCCGTCGTCCGACCGGTCGCCGTAGGTCGCCAGGAGGTAGAGGAGGCAGGCGACGGCGACGGCCGGGGGGAGCACGTCGGCGTACAGGTGCGAGACGAGCGTCCGCAGCGGTATCGCGGCGGCCGCCAGGACCAGCCCCACGAGCGCGGCGACCCGGTCGAGGCGCCGGCCACTCGTCTCCGCCGAGAGCGAGACGGTCACTGGGCGTGATTGCGACCGGCCCGCCTTTCCTACCCGCCCGGTAGCGTCGCTTACGCCGTTGCTAACCCGCTGGCGCCGTTCCGTTTCACGGCTTATGCAGTTGCTAACACCCCGATGGACGCTGCTGACGTGGTCTCTCGGGAAAACATTCAACAGCGTCGCACGCCGTCTTCCCCTGTGGACAGCGATCGAGGGCGACGCTCGTACCTGGCGCTCGTGGGAGCGGTTGCCGGACCCCTGACCCACGGCGGGAGCCGCTGCACGGGGTGTGACTACGACGACGTCGTCGACGTCGAGGCCGTCGGGGCCGATCCGACGGGAGCGGCGCCGGTCGACGACGTCGTCGCGACGGCCATCGACGACGACACCCTGCTCGAGTTCCCGCCGGGACGCTACGAGGTCGAGGACCTGACGCTCACCGACCTCACGAACGCCGGCCTCCGCGCCCGGGGCGACGCGGCGCTCGTCCCCGCGGGGGACTGCGACGGTGCCTGGATAGCGGTCGCGCACGTCCGGGACTTCCTGTTCGAGGGGTTCACCCTGGACCACTCAGCCGAGCGGTGTAGCCCGACCGTGGTCTTCCGGGCCGCCGACGGCCTGGAGGTGCGGGACGTCCGCAAGCGGGGCTACCACGACACGAACGACACCGCGTTCGGGTTCGCCGTCCTCGACCGCACCGGGTCGGGCGTCGTGGAGAACCTCCGGATGCCCGACGGGAGCATCCCGGTCCACCCGGTGGGCGTGTACGTCCAGGGCAGCGGCACCATCACGTTCCGGGACTGCCACGTCGAGGGGTTCGGCAACAACGGGCTGTACGCGTCGATGGCCGACGGACCGGTGCAGGTCGAGGGAGGCCTCTACCGGAACAACGACCGCACCAACGTCCGGCTCGGGAGTGCCGACTCCTACGTGCGCGGGGCTCGCATCGCGGTCACCCGGGCCCGGCCGGCCGACCAGAACCTCCGTGGGGTGCGGGTCTCGGACGGCCCCGGGCCAGTGACGGTCGAGGACTGCGAGATCCTGATGCGCGACGGCCACGGGATGGGCGCCATCGTGAACGCGTACGACGGTGGCTCGCTCGTGGTCCGGAATACGCGCGTCGACGTCGAGGGCTACCGGAACCTCGCGGGGACCCACACCGGCTGTGGCGTGTTGCTCGACGAGGCGAGCGGGGCCGACGTCGGTGAGCGGCGCCTGGAGGGGCTCACCGTCGTCGGCGGAGGTGGCGGTGGGGCGGCGGTCCGCGTCCGCCGGGGGCAGACGACCCTGTCGGACTGCTGTATCGACCAGACCGGCGCGCGGGACGGCATCCGGTTCGAGGAGTTCCCGTCGCCGGTGGTGGTCGCGGACTCGACCATCGACGTGGCCGGCGAGGCGCTCGTGGGCGCGGCGGGCCTGGAGGTCCGGAACCTGGCGTACGACGGCGGCTGTGCCGGGGAGGGCCCCACCGCGGCGAACGACTGACCACGGGCCACCGACGCCCGGCGCAGCCGACGGCCGGGGGCGCGTCCGTCGCCCCGTCGGGAGTCCCACGAGAGGCGGCCATATAATCATATATCTGATGATTTTTCGGACTCGAAAATAAATTCTCCACAAGAGGAGAGTTACAGAGTGTGTCGAACGTGTTCAGGAACCACAGACAAGAATCACAGGTTTGAAATGATTCCCCCCGTCCGGTGGTCCCATGACGTCCGGACCGACCGACGGTGGCTTCACGCGTCGTTCGTACCTGACGGGTCTCGGTGGCGCCGCGGCGACGCCCCTGCTCGCGCGGGCCGGCCGCGCCGCGGCCGCCGGCCACGACCACGACCGCGTCGTCGACGTGGTCGAGGCCGGCGCCGACGACACCGGCGACGAGCCCATCGACGACGTCGTCTCCGATCTCGAGCGGGACGGCACGCTGCTCGAGTTCCCGGACGGCCGCTACCGGGTCGACCACCTCAACTTCTTCGACCGGGAGAACTTCGGGCTGCGGGCGACGGGCGACGCGACGCTGGTTCCGGGAGACGTCGGGGACGCCGCGGTCTGGATCGGCGGGGCCAGCACCCGTGACTTCCTGTTCGAGGGGTTCACCCTGGACCACACCGCCGAGGGGACCGCGCCGACGGTGTGCTTCTACGGCACGGACGGCCTGGAGGTGCGGGACGTCCGCAAGCGGGGCTACCACGACGGCACGGCCACGGCGTTCGGCTTCGGCGTCACGGACGCCGGGGGGTCGGGCGTCGTGGAGAACCTCCGGATGCCCGACGGGAGCATCCCGGTCCACCCGGTGGGCGTGTACGTCCAGGGCAGCGGCACCATCACGTTCCGGGACTGCCACGTCGAGGGGTTCGGCAACAACGGGCTGTACGCGTCGATGGCCGACGGACCGGTGCAGGTCGAGGGAGGCCTCTACCGGAACAACGACCGCACCAACGTCCGGCTCGGGAGTGCCGACTCCTACGTGCGCGGGGCTCGCATCGCGGTCACCCGGGCCCGGCCGGCCGACCAGAACCTCCGTGGGGTGCGGGTCTCGGACGGCCCCGGGCCAGTGACGGTCGAGGACTGCGAGATACTGATGGTCGGGGGCCACGGGATGGGCGGCATCGTGAACGCGTACGACGGCGGCTCGCTCGTGGTCCGGGACACGTGGATCGCCGTGGCCAACGAGTACCGGAACTTCAGCGACACCGCGACCGGCCACGCCGTCCTCGTCCAGGAGGACAGCCACGCCGCGACGGGCAGCCGGCTGTTCGAGTCGGTCCTGATCGACGGGGACGCGTGGAGCAATCCGACGGTCTCGCTCCGGCGCGACGACGCGACGTTCCGGAACTGCTGCATCGACCACCGCCGCGACCGCGACGGGATCGGGTTCCGGAACCGACCGCGGAACGTCCGCATCGCCGATTCGACGCTGGAAGTGGGGGGCGAGCCGCTCGTGGGCGCGGCGGGTCTGGAGACGCGCAACGTCGCCTACTCCGGCGGCTGTCCGGAGTCGGTCGCCGGCGTCGACTGAGGGAGGCCGGGCGCCCCGTCGGCGTACCAGCGCCCCAGGACCGCGGCCAGGAGTCCGAGCTCGACGACGAGCAGCCACGCCATGCCCGGCTCGGACATCAGGTGGAGCTGTCGCTCGAGGAAGTACAGCACCCGGTCCACCAGGCCGTACCGGGCCGGGACGGCCTGGTGGCTCACGAACGGCCACAGGACCACCGCGGGTGCGGCCGGGTCGCCGAGGACGACCGGGTAGACGACGTCACCGGCCAGGTGCGAGAGGTAGCCAACCGCGACGGCGACGCCGGCCCTGCCGTGGCCGGTCGCGTGTGCCAGGGGAACCAGCACGGCGAGGAGCGGTCCGGCGACGAACACCGAGTGGGCCACCGAGTAGCCGGCCGGAACCAGGTCGAGCGTCCACGAGAGCGGCTTGTCCACCAGGTCGGGGAGCACCGCGGCGACCACCACGGCGCCGGCGTCGGCGAGCCGTGGCGGCTCTCCCGTGGCACGCCGGACCGCGACCGAGTAGAGCAGGTAGGCCACGGCGACGTGCTCCCACGGCCACATCAGCTCCCGCCACCCCGTGGCGTGTCGCGCGTCTCGCTCGACGGGGCCGGGGCCACGGTCACGTCGACGTGGACCTCCCGGTAGGCGTTATCGACCGTGGGCGTCGCCGGGACGCCGGCCCGGTAGACGAGGTACGTGAGCCGGAGGTCGTCGCCGCTCATCGTGGGGCGGACCTGGTGGCGGTAGCGGCGCGTCTCGCCGTGACCGGCGCTGACCGAGAACCCGGTCAGTCGTCGCTCGTCGGTGACGCGGCCGTCGTCGACCCGCTGGAGCGTGACGACGACGTCGTAGGTCTCCGAGCGGTGCTCGTGGTTGGTGATGCCGAGCACGAGCGAGGCCGACCGGTTCTCCGTGTACTGGCGGGGGACGGCAGCAGTGGTGAGGTCACCGTCGCCGTCCCCGGCCACGAGGTACACCTCCGTGAAGCGCTCCTCGTCGGGGGGTGGCGCCGTCGCCGCGAACGCGACGCTGCCGGCCAGGGCGAGGACGCTCAGCGCGAGGAGAGCCCTGATCGCCCAGTCGGTCGGATCGCCCCCGGAGTCGAACACGAGCCGGCGCGAGCCGCTGGCCTCGATGTCCCGGGGGAGCGAAACGGGGGTGAGCGGGGAGAACCGTCGAGAGCGGTCGGTTCGCGCGCGCCGGACGAACGCGACCAGGGTGGCCGCGACCACCGCGCCGGCCACGGCCGCGAACAGCGGGCGCGGCCGGAGGGCCAGGGGCGAGGCGTCGACGGCCAGCGCCAGCAGGGGGACGAGCGCCACGCTCACCACGACCGCGAGGGCGAGGCGCTCGACGCCGCTGACGCCGTAGTTCCGCGGGAGCGCCGCCCGGAAGGAGCGACGACGGGGGTCCAGCGCCGCCGACTCCACGTTCTGGCGTGACGTCCGGGCCGGGAACAGCGCGGCGACCACGGCGTAGCCCGGGACCAGGAGCACCAGCGGGACCGCGAGTGCGGCCCGCACCCCGGGGGGCGGTGATTCCAGGACGGCCCAGCCGACGACCCCGGTGTACACCACCATCGCGATCAGGTCCAGGTACCACCCGGTGGCCTCGTCGGTCATCGCGTGGGTGTACCCCCGACGGGCGGATTATTACCGGCCCGCTAACCCGCCCGCGACCGGGCGAGGAGGGCCGCACCGGCGACCAGGAGGACCGGGACCATCATCCCCCCGTGGTCCGGGACCAGCGAGGAACGGGCGGGGCTGGCCGTGGTCGACGTCCGCGTCGGGTCCGGTGTCGGTGTGGCCGTCGACGTCGCCGTCGTCGTGCCCGACGGCGTCGGGGTCGGTGTCCCGGCGGTGGACGTGGGCGTGGCGGATGGCGTCGCGGTCGACGTCCGCGTCGGCGTCGGACTCGGTGTCGGCGTCGGCGTGTCGGTCTCGGTCGGTGTTCCGGTGGGAGTCGGCGTGGGCGTCGGCGTGTCGGTCTCGGTCGGCGTCGGCGTGGGAGTGGGTGTCGGCGTGGGCGTCGGCGTGCCGGTCTCGGTCGGCGTCGGCGTGGGAGTCGGAGTGGGCGTTGGCGTCCCCGTCGGGGTCGGTGTCCCGGTTGGAGTCGACGTGGGCGTGGTGGTCGCCGTCGGCGTTCCCGTGCCGGTCCCGGTCGGCGTCGGCGTCGCCGTCCCCGTCGGGGATGCCGTAGCCGTCCCGGTCGGCGTCGCCGTCGGGGTCGCCGCTGACCCTGACGGGCCGGTCACGCTCCCGACGAGCCCCGGGAACACGATGGTCAGGCCCGAGGCGACCAGGGCCACGCCGACGAGCGCCAGGAGGGTCTGGGCCGAGTCGACCGTGAGCTCCGGACCGCGGGACCTACTCATCGGTACCTCCGTCGGTGGCGACCGTGCGTTCGACGGACGCGACGTACGGTGCCAGCGGCGTGGAACAGAGGACGTCCCGACACTCCTCGGCGTCGAGCGCCCCGGTCGCGAACGCGACTCCGGCGTACACCGCGAGGCCGACCGGCGGGACGACCACCAGCGCGACGAGCGGCCGGGAGATGAGCGTCGGCAGCGCGAGTATCGGCACCGCAGCCACCACCGTCGTGACTGCGACACGCGGGAGTCGAGCGTCCGCCAGGGGATCGAAGCCGAGACGGCGGGCGGCCCAGACGTGGGTCACGAACATCACGCCGTAGCCGGCGCTGGTCGCCACCGCCGCGCCGTGCATGCCGAACCGGGGGATGAGCAGGAGGTTCAGGCCGAGGTTGACCCCCGCGGCGGTGCCGGTCGCGACGATGGGGGCGGCGAGGTCGCCCTTCCCCTGGCTCGCGGCGAGCACGGGACGGGCGACCGCGAACCCGAGGGCCCCCGGCAACAGCAGCACCAGCGGTTCCACGGCGGGGGTCGCTTCCGGGCCGAAGTACAGCGGCACGGCCACGTCCGCGAGCGCCGCCAGCCCGAGCGCCATGACCGCCGTCAGCAGGAAGGTGTAGCGGGTCGACAGCGTCGTCACCCTGGTGACCCGCTCGCGACGGCCCTTCGACCAGAGGTTCGACATCGAGTGGACGAACACCATCTGGATGGCCAGCGGGACGAACCAGAGGAACTCGGCCATCTTGAGCGCGACCTTGTAGTTGCCGACCTGGGTGCTGCCGGTGAACCACTGGAGCAGGATGATGTCCACGTGGTACAGCGACATCATCAGCAGGATCAGGACGACGCTGAGCGTGTTGAACGACAGGAGCGAGCGCCGGGGGAGCGCGTCGGGCGTCGAGCCGAGGGCGGCCACCAGCGACACCTCGCGGTGGATGAAGACGAGACTCCCGGCGACCACGACCACGTCGGCGACGACGAGGGCGGCGAGCACCCCCGCGACCCCGTGGCCGAGGAACGCCAGCGGGAGGGCGACGAGGACGAACAGGATCCGTCGGAGGGCCTTGAGTGGCTCCGAGTACCGCTCCAGCCCGAACCCCATCAGTGTGCGCCGGGTCACCTCGCGGAACTGCGTGGTGATCACCATCGCCGCCAGCAGGTGGAAGTACGGCACGAACTCCCGGCCGAGGAACCGCCGCACCAGCCCGAGGCGGGTGACGCCGTACACCACCCCGGCGCCGAGGACCGCGAACAGGACGGCGAGCCGGAGGTAGAACCCGACCACCTCGCGGTCCCAGCCCGGGTGGTCGCGGTCCTCGGCCAGGAACTTCCGGACCCCCTCGGTGACGCCGGAACTCACGAGGATCATGTACAGGGAGAACGCCGAGAGCAGGAAGGCGTAGACCCCGAACTCGGCCGGGCCGAGCAGCCGGTACAGGACCGGCGTCGTGACGAGGCCGACGAGCAGTGTGAGGAGCTTGCTGCTCATGACGGCTCCGAACCCCTCCAGGATGCTTCGCTGCATTCCGTTCGGTCCGATCCGGCCTGGGACGGGCTCGGACGTTATTATGCAGCAGATAAGCCGGTCGGACGGTGTCGGGCCCGCCCGGACACGGGCAGTCGGGCGTCCCCGTGGTCAAAGCGACACCTCGTACCGCCGGGTGCCGGGGACGGTGTCCAGCCCGGCGTTTCGCAGCACCCGGTCGCGCCAGACGGCGTACGTGACGAGGTTCCAGGTCACCGGGCCGAAGGACTCGACGTGGTCTGCCCGCATCGCGTCGGGTACGAACGCGGGCGGCTCGTACCGCTCGAACACGTCCGCGAGCGACCCGTCGGTGAAGTACCGCTCGACCGGCAGGGCGCCCGCTCCCTTCTCCCGGTCGGTGGGGTAGGCCGGCAGCCGGCGCTCCAGCAGCCGCTTGAGGAGGTACTTCGGCTGCAGCGAGTGGAGGTTCGACGGCCCCTGGACGTACCGGCGGTCCGGCGGGACGTCGAGCGCGCAGGAGGCCAGGCTCGTCGTCTTGAACGGCGCGACCAGCGTCTTCCCGTGGCCGTGGGCGAGCTGTCGCCACTGGTTGACCGTGTTGTGCTGGAAGAAGCTCAGCAGGTGCCCGAGCTCCAGGTGGGCGGTCGCCGGATCGGCCGCGGTGTGCTCGACCCGGTCGGCCACGTAGTCGTGCTGGGCCCGGACGCGGCGAGCGACCGACCCGTGGCCGACCATCTCCCCGACCACGTCCGGATCGGTGAAGAAGGCGAACCGGTGGGCGAACGACCGCGCGTCCGTGACGGGCCGGTCGAACCGGGTCGCGAGCTCCCGGAGCTCGGCGACGTGGCTCCCCGCCCTGCCGGGCACGCCGGACGCCACCGATGCCGGCGTCCGCGCCAGCAGCGGGCGCAACCACGCCGCGATGCGGGCACCCTTGGCGCCGGAGAGCCCGAACAGGGCGTCGGCGCCCTCGCCGTTGAGGTACCGGTCGCCGTCGTCTCGGGCGAAGAACGCCTGGGTGACGACCGTCTGGGTGAAGTGCGACGGGAAGGCGAGCAGGTCCATGCTCTCCTCGAGCCACCGCAGGAAGTCCGCCTCGGCGAACTCGACGGTCCGGTGGGCGTCCGTGTCGAGGAGCTGCCGGGTCTCCCGGACGTACCGGCGCTCGAACCCCAGCTCCGGCGAGTCGACGCGCATGCTCGCGGTCGGGGCGTCCACGTAGGTCTGGAGCAGCGTCGAGTCCACTCCCCCGGAGAACATCGTCGTGACGTCGTCGTCGATGCCGGCGCCGAGGACGGCGTCCAGCCGCGCCTCGATCTCGTCGGGAGCGTCGACCGGGTCGAGCGAGTGGCCGGCAGCGAGGGTCTGGCGGCGCCGCGTCGTCGGCTCCCCGCCGTCCCAGCGCAGCCACGCGCCCCGCCCCAGCGCACCCACCTGGGCGACGTAGGAGTCGGGCTCGATGGGGACCCGGAAGAGCAGGTGGTCCGTGACCGTCCGGTCGGGGACCGTCCGTTCCTCGACCGGGAGCCGTGCGAGGGCGTTCCGGAACTGGTCGGTCACCACCAGGGTGTCGTCGTCGGGCCGACAGTGGTACAGCTCCCGGGTGGCCGTGACGCTCCGGAACGCCTCGACCCGGTCGCCGCCCACGCGGACCGCGACCGTGTCCTCTGCCGCCGACGCGATCGCACGCCGGGCCTCCCTGGCGTCGGTGGCGCTCCGGACGGCCGTCGCGAGTCTGGCCGGGGCGACGCCGGCCACCACCCACTTGCCGGTGGCGGTGTCGACGGTGCGGGCTCGGGGATCGGAGACGAGGACTTCGACACGTGGCATGGTCTGGGTGTGGTGGGTGGGTCCGGGACCGGCGCCCGCCGTCTGCCCCGGGGGCTACCCCTCCACGTAGCCGAGCTCTGCGAGGCGCTCCTCGACCGCGTCGCTGTCCCGCTGGCCACGGGCGGTGTGGTAGGCGTCGTAGGAGGTCGGACCGGTGTCCTCGACGACGGGGAGGACCCGACCATCCATGCGATCGCCGTAGGGGACGTCGAGTGCTGCCAGGACGGTCGGGGCGACGTCGAACAGGTGGGCCCCCTCCAGTCGGACCTCCGTGTCGACGTCCCCGCTCGCCGCGAAGACCCCGGGACGCTTGTGGTTCCACGGCGTGCGGTTGGGCTGGAACGGGTCGTCGCTCGGCTCCGCCGAGACGAAGTGGTCGAACTCGTTCGGGACGAGCATGACGTCCGGCGCGTCGTCCAAGTGTGGCCCGTGGAACACCTCCTCCCGGGGGAGGACCCGGTCGAACGCCGGCGTACCTCCCGGCGTCTCGACCCCGGACAGCCGGTCGATGACCGTCGATCGGACCTCCTCGTACTCGTCGGGCGCCACGACGCCGTCGGGCTCGCGCCCGGCAACGTTGAGACGGACGCCCAGTTCGACGCGGGCCCGCATGTAGGCCGTCGAGTCGGGGAACGAGACCTGCTCCGTCCCGGTACGCACGACGCCGTCGGGGAGGTTCCGCTTCGCCACGTCCGCCAGTCCCAGCGTCTCGAGGACCGTCCCCACCCGGCGCGTGGTCACGCCGACCCGCGCGAGGCCCGCCGCAGCCCGTTCCACCGGGGAGAGTTCGCGCTCCTTGGCGTCGTCGCCGGCGTGGAGCCGTTCGCGGATCGGCTCCCAGGACGGCATCCCTCTGCCGCCGTGCGTGGTCTCGAGGTAGCCCGCCTCCTGGAGGAGGGTGTTGACGTGGATCTGCTCGCCCTCGTACCGACCGATGCCGTGGTCGCTCGCCAGGAACACCACGTCCGGGTCGCAGCTCTCGAGGATCTCCCCGACCTGCTCGTCGGTCGCGGCGTAGATCCGTTCCACTTTCGACCAGTCGCCGTCGAACTCGTGGAACACCGTGTCCGTCTTCTGGAACTGGACGAACCCGAATGCCGGATCGAACCGGTCGGCGAGGTAGCGGAACGCCTCGCCCCGCATCCTGGCGAGTCGGCAGTACTCCGCCATCTTGTCGTCGTCGGACCAGTCCCCGTCGTCCCTGGCGTACTCCGGATAGACCCGGTACTCCCCGATGGCGTTCCTGACGTCCTCCAGGACGCCGGGTGGCTGGGTCGGGGGGTCCTCGGGGCCCATGAACCCGGGGACGATGGCACCCTCGATTCCGTCGACCGGGTGGGTCACCGGGACGTTGACGACGACGCTAGCCCGGTCGTGCTCGTCGAGCAGCTCCCAGACGGCCCGGGCCTTCACGTCGGCGCGGTCGACCACGTGGTAGTCGTAGCCGTCGTAGCCGGTGAACCCGTACACGCCGTGCTTGCCCGGGTTCACCCCGGTGTAGAGGGAGGGCCAGGCGCTCGGCGTCCACGGCGGGAGCTGTGACTCGAGGGGCACAGCCGTGCCAGACGAGACGATTCCCGAGAGGTTCGGTATCCGGTCGGCGGCATCCAGCCGGTCGAAGACGCCTAGACATCCGGCATCGATCCCGACCAGGAGGACGTCGAGCTGGCTCACTGGGGCTCACCCGAGGAGCGACTCGACGACCGATCCGAGCGACGAGTCCGAGGTCGAGGGGTCGCTGAGGTCCGTGTCGACCCGGAGTTCGTCCTTCAGGAACCGGGCCAGGAGGTAGATGCGCGGCGTCGATCGGACCACACCGCGGGGCTGGTTGTACTCGATGATCCGGTGCTTGTCGAGCTTCGGGAGGTGGTTCTGGTACAGCGCGATGTACACGCGCTGGCGCTCGTCGGAGGCCAGTTCCGCGACGGTCGTGTCGTGCTCCCACGCGGCGACGCGTTCGGCGATGTTCCGCATCGCGTACTGGTCCATCTCGTCGTGTTCCAGCAGGTGCCGGAGTACGGCACGCCGTCGCGCGTTCTGCAGGAGGTGGAACGCGTCGTCCTTCGAGAGCGTTACCGGTTCGTCCCCGTGTCCGTCGCCACGGGAATCGCTTAGCGTGCTCATTGCAGGCACCTTGGCCAACTGGTCCGGGGATGATAAACCGGGGAGCGAATTCCGGAGCGTTTCAGAGCGTTTCATCGCTCCGCTGTCGGGTGATTATGCACACGATATGCTCTCGGAAGGAACGGAACCACCCATGTGATAATATGATATTAACAGACCAGTACGTGATGCGTACCGAACCAGCTTCGGGGATAAAGCCGAGATTAGAACCCAAACGAACTGGATAATAATGGTGGTGGCCATCCCACGGGTAGTCATGGCCGCCCAGAACCGGACTCAGTCGCTCAGTATGGAGAGGCGTGGCCTGTGCCGACTCCAGTACGCCGAACTGGTGGAGCTGGTGGAGGACCTCCAGACGCCGGTGACGCTCGACAGGGTGGTCGACGGCGTCGTCGACCATCGGTCACGCGCAGACCACCCGCCGGTATCGTGGCACGACCTCCACGAGGATCTGTACCTGTTCGACATTCCCGCCCTCGATGCTGCGGAGGAACTCGAGTTCGACTCGACCAGGGGGCTCGTCGATTCGGCTGGTTCCTGACGCCGCTCGGTGACGCTATCGGCGGAGGACGAGACCTCGAGGCAGCGGTGGTCGAACGCGGTGCAGATGATTTCTGGCGTTGTTCAGATTCTGAAAAACGCCACGAACGGCTTTATACCACGGACACGTGCCTCTACTCCCATGAACGGTCAGTCCGGAGTCAGCACCGGGGGGGCCTCCGGGCTCCAGTATCGCGACTGCCAGCATCTCGCGGCCCAGGAGGTCGGCTGCTGTGAGTAAGTCCGAGCGAGCCACCGGCGTCGTCCCCGAGGTCACGTCGCTCATCGGCCGGACCGGCCTCCACATCCGGGATCCGATCGAGGACGTCCAGGCGGTGCTGTACACCGATG
>CAYWNQ010000004.1:0-30004 GCA_964459695.1 uncultured Halobacteriales archaeon
TCGTCGAGGAGAATCCGAGGACCGCTCACTGGACGGTCTCTTTCGGTTTCAGCGAGGCCTCGCGGAAGCGCTCGAACGCGTCTTCGTTCTCCCGTTCGACCTCGCGCATCTCCTCGATATGGTCGTAATAGTACGAGAGAGCCTCGTAGACCGATGCGAGCCGAAGATCGAGTTGGTCAGCCACGTACGCGGGGGACTGACCGACGTCTATCACCCGCGAGGCGACGTGACGTACTCCGATCCTCGTGTCGTCGATGCGGGGTTCCCCGCCGAGCACGTCGTCGTCATGGGTGATCGTCATACAGTCCTGTAGGGTCGCCTTCGTTTATACTTCTTTGGCGTCGTCCGCTCATCACTCGTCTCTTGCACGCGATGTTTCAACTTGTTGCCTTGCCGGTGGTGGATTTCAGTTGCACGTTGCTCGCCGATTCCAGAGATCTCTTGGAGGTTCTCCCGTGACGCCTTGGCGGTTCGTCGACGGACGCTCTGGTGGCGCGTCGCCCGGGAGGACTCTCACCGTCGCAACCCGCGTTCCGGCCCCGTGACAGCCACGGAACGGATTAAGTCCCTCCCCCGTCGCGTACCACCATGCCGGACCTCGAGACCTACGGGGCGGGTGGCGGCATCTCGATCGGCGCGGGCGTCGGTGCCACGGCGGCACTCCTCGCGGGACTGGCGTCGGAGTTCGCCGTCGTCGCCGGGTTCGGGGCCGCGGGCGGCCTGGCGGTCGGGGCTATCGCCGGCCGGTTCGCCGGGGCCGGCCTGGGCCACCAGCAGTGGACCCCGCGCGTGGTGGCGTTCTCCCTGTTCGTGAGCCTGTTCGTCGGGGGCCTGCTCGGCGCGCTGACGGCGTGGATGGTCGACGCCTCGCTCGCCACCGGCGTCGCGGGCGGCGGCGCCGTCGGCGGGGCGTTCGGCGTGCTCCTGGGCGGTGCCCTGGTTGCGACCGGCCGGCGGGCCGGACCGGACGGCCCGGCGGCGGGCGGCGGGTGACCGTGCCGAGGCCTGCGACTGCTTCCCGTACCACGTCGTCGTCGCGTTCCGCGGGCGCAGGTCCGCAACAGGGGAGTCCGCGAGCGAGGAGCCGACCGACGCCGAGGCGGCGCCGTCGCCCACCGAGGAGGACTGAGCGGGCCGCCGAAACGCCCATCCCCGGGGGCGCCGAGCGGGGGACGTGGACCGGTCGACGTTCGGCACCCTCGCGCTCGCCGCGTTCGGGCTCGTACTGGCGAGTTTCGTGGTGCTCGGCCTGTCGCGCATCCTCCTGGGCTACCGGACGGCGCTGCTGCTCGCGGCACCGATCGGGGTCGTTGCGTCGGTGCTCGTCGTCGTGCTGTTCGTCCGGTCGCTGCTGGCGGCGACCGGCGTCGCGCCGCTGGGAAACGGTGGCGATGGCCCAGGGTGAAAGACCCCTTTGAGCGACCGGAAAGCCCTTTTCGGCCCACCCCCAACCGGCGGTCGATGGAACTGCTGCCGCGCCAGGTCTCGCCCGACCCCGACGACCCGGAGGTCAGGGACGTGACCAGCCAGGACGCGGGGGCGGCCTTCGAGGCGCTGACCTCCGAGACTGCCCGGCGCGTGCTGGCGACGGTCTACGACGAGCCCGCCACGCCCTCGGAGGTCCGCGAGGAGGTGGGCACCTCCCTCCAGAACGTCCACTACCACCTCGAGCGGCTCGAGGACGCCGACCTCATCGAGCCCGCCGGGACCGGGTACTCCGAGAAGGGCAACGAGATGACGGTGTACGCGCCCGCGACCGAGGCGCTGGTCCTGTTCGCCGGACGGGCCGACGACCGCTCGCGCGTCCAGCGGCTGCTCCGCCGGGTGTTCGCGATGGTGTCGGGGCTGTCGGTGGTCGCCGTCGCCGCTGAGTGGTTCTTCGGCACGTCCGAGCCCGCCACAACCGGTGGCGACGGCGACGGTGGCATCGGCATCGCCAGCAACGAGGGCGGCGACGTCACCGGCCAGGCGAGCCGGGGCGTCGCCGACCTGCTGGCCGACCCCGTGCTGCTGTTCTTCCTCGGCGGGTTGCTGGCCGTGGTGGTGCTGTCGGCGTGGTGGCTCCGGACCGGCCGGGTCTGACTACCCGCCCGCTGCGACGTCGCGCCGTTCGCCCTCCAGGACCTCCACCTCGATGAGCCCGGCGAGCTCCTCGGGGAGGGACTGCTCGCCGTCCCCGGTCCGGACCGTCACCATGCCGAACGGCGCGACGTCGAGAACCGCGAGCTCGACGCCCGGTCGGATGCCGGCGTCCGAGAGGTACCGGAGGTCGGCGTCGTCCTGGTGGCGGATGCGCTCGACGACGACGCGCTGGCCCTCGGCGACGCCGGCCAGCCGGATCCGGTCGGCGTCGTCGGGGAGCCGGAGGTCCTCGTCGGGGATGGGGTCGCCGTGGGGGTCGACACCCGGGTCGTCCAGCGTCTCGGCGATGCGGTCGGCGAGCTCGTCGCTGACGTGATGCTCCAGCCGGTCGGCCTCGTCGTGGACGTCGGCCCAGTCGTAGTCCAGGGTCTCGCTGAGGAACGACTCGAGCAGCCGGTGGTGGCGCAGTATCTCCAGGGCCACCAGCTCCCCCTCCTCCGTGAGGGTGACCCCCCGGTACTCCTCGCGGTCGACGAGTCCGCGGTCCTCGAGCTTCTTGACCATCTTGCTGACCGTCGGCGCCGTCACGTCGAGGTACTCGGCCAGCGCCGAGGTGGAGACCCGCTCGCCCGTCTCGTTCTGGATGGCGTAGACGGCCTTGATGTAGTCCTCCATCTCGGCGCTCAGCATGCGCGCGGGTTGTGGATGGTGGGAGAAAGGTCTTGCGTGGGTGGTCGCAGTGAGCGACCGCAGGGAGCGAGCGAGACCACCTCGTGGCGAGCGGTGAACGTAGTGAACCGCGAGCCGGGTGGCGGGAGGGAGCGAGCGGAGCGAGCGACCGACCGCCATCGAACGAGCGAGCCGTGAGCACGCGACCCGCGATCCGGGCGGCTGAAGGGAGCACTGACCGGGGCTGGTGCCACGATCCACCGCTCACACCGCGTCGTCGGGGTCGTGCGCGGCGGCCATCCGGCTCGCCTCCGCCGCGTAGCGCTCCCGGTCGTCGTCGGGCGTCGTCCCGAGGTTCGACGGCTCGGCCCGGATCGCCGCCGTCGTCTCCCGTTCCGGCCCCGTGAAGCTCGTCAGCGCCCGCTCCTTGCGGAGGTAGCGCTCGCCGTCGGGCGTGGCGTACACCAGGATGACGATGTTCTGCTCGTCGTCCGAGAAGGTGCGCTCGACCAGCCAGACACGGACGCCGTCGGTCACGGGCGGGTTTGGGCCACGGTCCACTTGACGCTATCCCCGGAGTTCCGGACGCGATGACCAGACGAAACGCTCTTTCGGGCCTGCGCCGAACGCCGCCCATGGACGTCCGAGCCGTCGCGGACCTGACGCCCGCCGAGCGTGCCGCCGTGTTCGACCGGTCGGCGGGCGTCGCCGAGGCCGACGAGCGGGCCCGCGAGATAGTCGAGCGGGTCCGCGAGGAGGGCGACGTCGCGCTACGCGAGCTGTCCCGGGAGCTGGACGACGTCGAGGTCGGCGCCATCGACGTGACCGACCGGCTCGAGACCGCAATCGACGCCGTCGACGACGACGTGCTGGAGGCCATCCGGCAGGCGGCAGACAACGTCCGGGCGTTCCACGAGCGCCAGCGGCCCGACGACTGGCGGGAGTCGTTCGACGGCCGGGAGCTCGGGCGGCGCCACCGGCCGCTGTCCCGCGTCGGGGTGTACGCGCCCGGCGGCACGGCGACGTACCCCTCGTCGGTGCTGATGGGGGTTATTCCGGCGGTCGTCGCCGGCGTCGCCCACGTCGTCCTTGCCACCCCGCCCGCCGAGGAGCTGCCGCCGGCGACGCTGGCGGCGGCCGAGGTGGCCGGCGCCGACACAGTCTACCAGGTCGGCGGCGCCCAGGCGGTCGCCGCGCTGGCCTACGGCACCGAGACCGTCGACGCCGTCCAGAAGGTGGTGGGCCCGGGCAACGCCTACGTCACCGCCGCGAAGGCCGCGGTGCGCGGCGACGTGGAGATCGACTTCCTCGCGGGTCCCTCGGAGGTGCTGGTGCTCGCCGACGACACCGCCGACCCGGAGCTGGTCGCCGCCGACCTGCTGGCCCAGGCCGAGCACGACGAGGACGCGGCAGCCGCGGCGGTGACCGACGACGCCGACCTGGCCGACGCGGTGGCCGACGCCGTCGAGCGCCAGCTCCCGGACCGCGAGCGCCGGTCGGTCGTCGCCGCCGCGCTGGACAACGACCCGTCGGGCGTGTTCCTCGCGCGGTCGATGAGCGAGGCGGTGCTGTTCGCCGATGAGTACGCCGCCGAGCACCTTGCCATCGTGGCCGAGGACGACGAGGCGCTGCTCGACCGCGTCGACGCCGCCGGCAGCGCGTTCCTCGGCGAGGACTCGCCGGTGGCCGCCGGCGACTACGCCACCGGCCCGAACCACGTGCTCCCGACCGGCGGCGGGGCGCGGGTCCGGGGCGGGCTCTCCGTCGAGGCGTTCCTCCGGACGACCACGGTCCAGCGCTTGGACCGGGCGGCGCTGGCCGACCTCAGGGAGACGGTACGGACCCTGGCGACCGCCGAGGGGCTGGAGGCCCACGCGGAAAGCGTCGAGAAGCGGTTCGAGGGCGAGGGCGACGACGCGTAGGGTCGCCGGCGCTCACTCCTCGTAGGCGAGGTTCATTATCCACTGGGAGAAGCGGTCGGACTGGGCGTCGGCCTCCTCGTCGCCGATGAACGGCGGCAGCATGTCGCCGGCCATCAGCAGCGAGAAGTCCAGGTCCTCGGCGCGTCGCACGGGCGTGACGAGGTAGGTGTTGTGACCCTCGTAGACCGTCTCCTCGCGCTCGACGAGGTCCTTGTCCTCCAGGGAGTCGAGGATGCGGCTGCCCTTCCGCGAGTCGACGTCGAGCTCCTTCCAGAAGTCGCTCTGGTGGATGCCGCCCGACTCCTGGACCAGCGTCAGCCCCGCCCGTTCGTCCTCGGAGAGGTCGTGCTCGTCGGCAGCGCTCATCGGTACGGACCAGGGGGTCGCCCCGGTTTAAAGTTCCTCTTCGACCGCGCGGTACGGGGTCTCGCAGGGCGGCCCGTCTGCGAACTCGAACCGGCGGTCCCCGCCGAGGACGACCACCGACGAGGAGACGGTGCCGAAGCCCGCCGGCGGCCCATCGCCGGCGTCTTCGACGTCGTCCGGGCGGCCGTGGACGCACGCGCCGACCTCGTGGTCAGCCAGCATCGACGTCGCCCGGTCGAGCCAGGCGTCGAGCCCCTCGTCGGGCTCGGGCTGCAGCGCCGTCCGGACGCGCTCGGCGGTGTCGGCCTGCCGCTGTGCGACCGACTCGCGTCCAGACGGCGTCTCGTAGCGACCGTCCCAGCCGACGTTGACGACGACGTGGACGCCCGGCTCGAGCAGCGACACGTGCCGGCGGCCGTCGGCCGCGACCACGAGCGCGGCGTCCTCGTCGGCGACGACGAGGTGGAACGGCGCGTACGCGCGGTCGTCGAGCTCGCGCTCGACCCGCCGGACCGCGGCCTCGGCGGACGGCTCGGCGAGCGCGTCCCGGACCAGCAGGCCCCGCGAGCGGTCGCCGTCGGGGCCGTCCGTCCACCGGTTGGTCAGCCCGACGAACACGCCGTGCTCGTTGTAGCCGATCCAGGTCCCGCCGGCGCGCTCGTCGCTGGGGGCCAGGACGCGGGGGTCCTCGCCGACGACGGTCGGGGGGCTCGAGGGCCGGTCGAGCGCCTCGTCGCGGTTGGCCGCGACGGCGACCGGCGCGTCGTCGAACACCCGCCAGGCGAGGACGAGGGTGCACACGACCCCCGGTAGGTGCCCGGCGGGGTTAAGGTTACAGCCCCACCTCGGCACCCGCCCGGCGGACGACCTCGCGGGCCGCCTCGCGGTCCACGGTCCCCGATGCCGTCCGGGGGAGTGACTCCGTGACCGCCACCGTCCGGGGCTGCTTGAACCCCGCGAGCCGGTCGTCGCAGTGGCCGGCCAGGTCCGACGGGGCCACCTCGCCGTCGGCAGCCACCAGCGCGGCCACGCGCTGGCCCCACTCGGCGTCTTCCAGCCCCACGACGACCGCGTCGCGGACCTCTGGATGCTCGCGGAGCGCGCCGGCGACCTCGCCGGGGTCGACGTTCTCGCCGCCGGTGACGATGCGGTCGTCGGTGCGGTTGAGCACGTGGAGCCGGCCGGCCTCGTCGCGCCGCCCCACGTCGCCGGTCCGGAGCCCCTCGGGTCCGAACGCCGCGTCGGTCCGCTCGGGGTCGTCGTAGTAGCCCGGCGTCACGGTGGGCCCGGAGACGACGAGCTCGCCGGCCTCGCCCGGCGGACGCGTCCGCCCGTACTCGTCGACGACCGAGACGTCGGTGAACAGCAGTGGCGACCCGACGGTCCCCGGGTCCGTGGCTACCTCGTCGGGGCGCGCGGTCGCGATCTGTGAGGCGGTCTCGGTCGTGCCGTAGGTGGGGCGGACGGCGACGTCGCGGTCGAGGGCCCGCTGCACGAGGGCCTCCGGAGCCGGCGCGCCGCCCAGCAGCACGAACCGCAGCGCCGAGAGGTCGGCGCCGGCGTCGAGCAGCCGCCGGAGCTGGGTCGGCACCAGCGAGACGCAGGTGGCGCCGGCTGTCCGGAGCCGTCCCGCGGTCCGCTCGGCGTCGAAGCCGGCCTCGCCGTCCGACGCGGCCGGCACCGAGACCGCGGAGCCGTACAGCACCGACCGGTAGGTCGGCGCGAGCCCGCCGGCGTGGTACATCGGCAGGGGGACGTGCCACCGGTCGCCCTCGCGCACCCCGAGCCGGAACGCCGAGGCCACCGCCGAGGCCAGGAGGTTGCCCATCGTGAGCACCACCGCCTTCGGCTCGCCGGTGGTGCCGGAGGTGAACAGGACGGTCTGGGGGCTGTCGAACGACCACGCCGGGAGGTCGTAGGACTCGGGAGCGACCGTCGAGAGCTCCCGGAGGCCGGTCCCGCCGTCGAGACACGCGACAGGCAGGTCGGCCGGCGCCGCCTCGCGGGCCGTGTCGGCGGTCGCTCCGCCCGCGACCAGTGCCGACAGGTCGGTCCGCTCGATCCGGGGAGCCAGCTCCGTGGCCGTCAGCCGGGCGTTCAGGGGTACCAGCACCGCGCCGACGCGCATGGCGGCGTGGGCCAGCTCGACGAACGCCGGGCGCGTCCGGGCCACCACGCCGAGGTGGTCCTCGACGCCGACGCCCAGCGCGGCCAGCCGCCCGGCCAGCTCCTCGACGCGCTCGTCGAGGGTCGCGTACGTGGTCTCGGCCGCGTCCTCCCCCGCCGGCGTCACCACGGCGGTGGCGTCCGGCGTCACGTCGGCGCGGTGGGCCAGCCAGTCGCGCACTACCCGAGCCATGTGGACGTGGGGGTATTTCCCTCTTTCCGTGGCACCCGGACGGCACCGTCGGACACCGGTACCGGGTCGGGGCCGAGGTTCTCGCGGAACCGCTCGCCGGTCGCGAGCCCGCAGGCCGGGACCGCCGGGAGCGCGGCGGCGACGTGGACCGCCCCCGCGCGGGCAACGGCGGCGTCGACGGTGGTCGTCACCACCGGCTCGACGCCGCGCTCGCGGGCCGCCCGGGCCGCCGCCAGTGCCCGCCGCGGTCCCCCCACCACCATGGGCTTCACGACGAGGACGTCCGGCCCCGCGTCCAGCACGGCCTCGACGCCGTGGCGGGCGACCGCCTCGTCGCCCGCGACCCCGACCCGGCCCCCGGCGAGGCGCCCGAGCGTGTCGAGGTCCTCGGCGGGGACCGGCTGCTCGACGTACCGGACGTCGAACGCGGCGAGGGCCTCGACGGCCGTCCGGGCGGTCTCGGGCGCCCAGGCGCCGTTGGCGTCGGCCCGGAGCTCCACGTCCGGACACGCCGCCCGGACCGCCCGGAGGCGTTCTTGGTCGGCGGCCAGGTCGCGGGCGCCGACCTTCACCTTGACAGCCGGAAAGCCGTCGGCCACCGCGGCGGCGGCGCGGTCGGCGGTCTCTGACGGCGACGCGTCTCCCACGGTGGCGTTGACCGGCACGCGGTCGACGCGCTCGGACGCACCGAGGTGGCGGTACAGTGGCACGCCCGCCGCGCGCGCCTCGGCGTCGGCGACCGCCAGCGCGACGCCGTGGCGGGCGGCGGGCCGGTCCGCCGGGACGGCCGCCGGGTCCGGCTCTCCGAGTGCCTCCAGCGCCGCCCGGCAGGCCTCGAGGGACTCGGTCCAGCCGGCCAGCGGCGTCGCCTCGCCGACGCCCGTCGTGCCCTCGACCGCGACCTCGACGAGCAAGCCCGACCGTTCCTCGACGGTGCCCTCGGCGGTCGCCAGCGGGTCGGCCAGCGCCAGCGAGAACTCCCGGAGCCTCATGCCGGCAGCACCGGCTCCCCGGGTACCACGGCCAGCCCCGCGGCGAACAGCACCGAGTGAGCCGCCAGCAGCTGGCCGACCCGCTCCAGCGCCGGGTTCAGCGCCTCGCCGTCGGTGCGCTCGAGGACGGTCCCCGCCACGCTCGCCGCCAGCGGCAGCGTCACCAGCGGGAGCAGGACCCACGGCGTGAACCCCTCGCGGACCGCCAGCCGCGCCGGCACGACGTAGGCGAGCGCGACCAGCGCCAGGAACTCCGCTCGGCTCCACCGGTAGCCGACCAGCACCGCCAGCGTGCGCTTGCCCGCCGCCGCGTCGCTCTCGCGGTCCCGGACGTTGTTCACCACCAGGATGGCCGTCGAGAGGCCGGCGGCGGGCAGCGCGGCCAGCACCGCCGCCGCCGGCACCGCCGACAGCGGCGCCGCCAGCGCCGGCCACGTCCCCAGCTCGACCGCGGCGTACTGGACGTAGAACGTCCCCGTCACCGCGACGAGGCCGAAGTAGACGAACACGAACAGGTCTCCCAGCCCCCGGTAGCCGTACGGAGCCGGGCCGCCGGTGTAGAGGACGCCCGCGGCGACCGACGAGAGCCCGACGACCACGATGGCCGGCCCGCCGACCCACACGAGATAGGTCCCCAGCAGGATGGCGAGACCGTAGGTCGCCGCCATGGCACGCCTGACCCGCGCCGGCTCGATGAGGCCGCCGGCGGTGACGCGGGTGAACCCCTCGCGGTCGGGGTCGTCGGCGCCCTTCACGGCGTCGTAGTAGTCGTTGGCGAAGTTGGTGCCGACCTGGATGAGCAGCGCACCGACCAGGGCGGCGAGGGCTGGCAGGGGCGCGAAGACGCCGTAGTGGAGCGCGAGGCCGGTGCCGACGACGACGGGTGCCGCGCCGGCCGGGAGGGTCTGGGGCCGTGCGGCCACGAGCCAGGCGTCCAGTCGCGAGTGGTCGCCCCGCGTCTCGGTCATTGGGTGTGGTTGGGTCTGGGTCGGGCTTAACGGCCGTGGGTCCGCGGATGGGTGTTCACTGGGGGTCACCCACTCTGCCGCTCGAGTCCGCCACCGCACCGCCGACGAATCCCTCGCCCGAGGGCTTGGGAGGTCGTTGCGGACCTCGACAGGTCCTCGCTGCCCGAATCGCGTCAGTAGTACCAGTCGAACTCCGAGAAGTCCGGCTCCCGGCCCTCGGTGAAGGCGTCGCGACCCTCGGCGGCCTCGTCGGTCATGTAGCCCAGCCGGGTGGCCTCGCCGGCGAAGACCTGCTGGCCGACCAGCCCGTCGGTGTCCATGTTGAACGCGTACTTCAGCATCCGGACGGCCATCGGGCTCTTGTCGGTGATTTCGTCGGCCCACTCCAGCGCGACGTCCTCCAGGTCCTCGTGGGGCACCGCGGCGTTGGCCATCCCCATGTCGACGGCCTCCTCGGCGTCGTAGTCCCGGCCGAGGAAGAAGATCTCGCGGGCGCGCTTGTGGCCGACCTGGTTGGCGAGGAAGGCACTGCCGAACCCGGCGTCGAACGAGGCCACGTCGGCGTCGGTCTGCTTGAAGACGGCGTGCTCTGCGGAGGCCAGCGTGAGGTCACAGACGACGTGCAGCGAGTGGCCGCCGCCGACGGCCCACCCCGGCACGACGCAGACCACGGGCTTGGGGACGTGGCGGATGAGCCGCTGGACCTCGAGGATGTGGAGCCGCGGGGCGTCCTGGCCGGTCGCGGCGTCGTCGGTCGCGACCCCCTCCGGGTCGTCGTCCCGTCGATACTCGTAGCCCGCGTCGCCCCGGATGTCCTGGTCGCCGCCGGCGCAGAACGCCCAGCCGCCGTCGTCCGGCGACGGGCCGTTGCCGGTCAGCAGGATGCAGCCAACGTCGGTCTGGCGCTTGGCGTGGTCCAGCGCGGTGTAGAGCTCGTCGACGGTCTCCGGGCGGAAGGCGTTGCGCACGTCGGGGCGGTCGAAGGCGATGCGCACCGCCGGCACGTCGGTCCCACGGTGGTAGGTGAGGTCCGCGAACTCGTCGGTGACCGGCTCCCACCGGTCGGGGTCGAACAGCTCAGAGACCATGGCGGCCCTGCGGGTGGCCGGCGCAAAAAGCTGTCCTGCCGCACGCGGGCGTCAGCCCAGTTCCTCCCGAACCCGGTCCTGGAGCGCCTCGCGGGCGTCGTGGCTCGCGGCGCCGTCGGTCCGCACTGCGAGCACCTGGGTGCCGTCCCGTTCCACGGAGTCGCGGTAGCGGTCGGCGAACGCCTCGGGGGCGACGGTCTCGTAGCCGACGCCGTAGAGGTCGCCGGTCGGGGCGAGGTCCAGGTCGTGTGGCGTCAGGAAGTACTCCTCGAACGCGTCGTGGTCGGCGACGGGCAGCTCGTGGAAGATGCCGCCACCGTCGTTGTCGACGACGACCACCGTGGCGTCGAGGTCGAACCGCGACGCGGCGAGCAGTCCGTTGGCGTCGTGGAGGTACGCGAGGTCCCCGAGTGCCAGCACCACCGGCTCGTCGGTCGCGCTCGCCGCCCCGAGCGCCGTCGACGTGGTCCCGTCGATGCCGGAGGCACCGCGGTTGCCGAGGACGGTGAGGTCGGCGCCGCGTGGCCGCCCGAACCGGTCGAGGTCACGGACCGGCATCGAGTTGCCGACCACCAGCGTCGCCGGGTCGGGCGCGGCGCTGGCGACGGTCGCCAGGAGGTCGCCCTCGTGGAACGGCTCGAACCGCTCGACCAGCGACCAGTACCGGTCCTCAGCCGTCCGGAACCGGTCGGTCCAGGCCGGGTCGGCGCCGTCGCCGGGGTCGAGCCGGTCGGCGAGCCGCCCGGCCAGGTCGCCGGGGTCGGCGACGACGAGGTCGCTGGCGGCGAAGGTCGCCTCGCGCCAGCCGCCGGCGGGGTCGACCACGAACTGCCGGCAGTCGGCGTCCCGGAGGTACTCCCGGAGCAGCTTCGAGGTCGGGGACGCGCCGACCCGGAGCACCACGTCGGGGTCGGGGAGGCCGGCGGCGAGGAAGGCGTCGTAGCCCCCGCAGACGACCACGTCCTCGCGGGCCAGGTGCGGGCCGAACCGGAGGCCCGACAGGGGGTCGGCGAGCACGGGGGCGCGGGTCGTCGCCGCGAGGTCCGCGAGCGGCGCCCGCAGGTCCGGGTCGGCGGCGTCGGCGGGTCCGGCGACCAGCAGGGGGCGCTCGGCGGCCCCGACGGCGTCGGCGATCCGGGCGAGCGCCACGTCGTCGACCGCCGTCCGCCCACCCTCCACCGCGACGAACGGGCCGTCGCGGCCCTCCCGGGCGAGGGTCCCGACCGCCGGCACCTCGGCCTCGACCGTCGGCGCCAGGGGCTTGCGGAACGGGACGTTGAGGTGGACCGGTCCCGGCGGCCGGCCCGTGGCCGTGCCGACGGCCCGACAGACCGCGGTCCGGAGGCTCCGGAGCTTCCGGTCGGCGGCCTCCGGCTCGGGGAGGGTGCGGTCGTCGCGGACCGCGTCGCCGTAGATGCCCGCCTGGTCGATTGTCTGGTTGGCGCCCGAGTCGTGGAGCTCCGGCGGCCGGTCGGCGGTCAGCACCATCATGGGTGCCCGCGACTGGTGGGCCTCGACGACAGCGGGGTGGAACTCCGCGGCGGCGGTGCCGGAGGTCGAAACCAGCGGCGTCGGGACGCCCGTGGCCCTGGCCCGCCCGAGCGCGAAGAACGCCGCCGAGCGCTCGTCGAGGTGGACGTACGTCTCGACGTCGGGGTGTTCGGCGACCGCGACCGTCAGGGGCGTCGACCGGCTCCCCGGGCAGACCACCGCCGACCGGACGCCGCAGTTGGCCAGTTCGTCGACGACGACGCGGCCCCAGAGCGCGTTGACGTTGGGCGGCGTCATTCGAGCGCGTCCAGCATCGGCCGGTACTTCAGCTGTACCTCGTCCCACTCGCGGTCGGGCTCGGAGTCGCCGACGAGGCCGACGCCGGCGAACAGCCGCGCCGTCCTGTCGCTGCCGACGGCCGACCGGATGGCGACCGCGAACGAGCCGTAGCCGGCGGCGTCGAACCAGCCGACCGGCGCGGCGTACCAGCCGCGGGCGAACGGCTCGTCCTCCCGGATGGTGGCCAGCGCCAGGTCCGGTGGGAGCCCCCCGACCGCCGGCGTCGGGTGCAGTGCCTCGACCAGGTCGAGGACGTGCCCGGCCCCGTGGAGTTCGGCGGTGATGGGCGTCTGGAGGTGCTGGACGGTCTCGAGCTTCCGCACCCGGCGCTGGCCCTCGGAGATCGACGTCGCGAACGGGCCGAGCTGGTCGCGGATGGCCTCGACGACGAGGTCGTGCTCGTGGTTGTTCTTCTCGTCGTCCAGCAGCTCCCGGGCGAGCCACTCGTCCTCCTCGGGGGTGTCGCCACGGCCGGTCGTCCCGGCGAGGGCACCGGTCTCGATCGTCCGCCCGGTGACAGTCAGCAGCCGCTCGGGCGTCGCCCCGAAGAACGCGGTGCTCTCGCCGTCGACAAGGAACCGGTGGCAGTCGGGGTAGGTCCCGTCCAGCCGCGCCAGGGCGTCGGGCGTCGACAGCGGCCCGGCGAGGTCGACCCGCAGCGCCTGGGCGAGCACCACCTTCCGGAGCTCGCCGGCGCCGATGCGGTCGACGGCGGCCTCGACCGAGTCGCGCCACGCCGACAGCGAGGTGGTGCGCTCGCGGGCCGCGACGCCCGGTGGCCCGGCGGCGGGACCGGGGTCGGGGACGTCCTCGAGCCAGTCCCGGGCCGCCGCGAGGCGGTCCTCGACGGCACCGGCGCCGGCGTCGGTGGCGTTGACGGTGAGCCACGTGCCGTCGTCGGTGTAGGTGACCTGGCGGGCCGGCAGGACGAACCGGGCGCCGGGGAACCCCTGCCAGGGCGGTGCGGGCTCGTGCTCGTCGTGGAAGGCGAAGCCGCCGAACAGCCGCGGGCGGGCCGCCGTCGCCCCGGCGTGGACGTCGCCGGCGGCGAACAGCCGGGCGGCGGCCTCGCGGACGGCGTCGAACCGGTCGGCACCGTCGGCCTCGACGGTCATCGCCGCACCGCTGCCGACGACGGCGGGGCCGTCGGGTGGCTGCCAGAAGGTCCGGGGCTGCTCGGCGGCGGCGAGGACGGCCCGGGGGCTGGGCGCGTCGACGCGTTCGGCCCGCGTCACCACGCCGTGGGCCCCTCGCTGGCGTTCCATTGGCCCCGCTTGGAGCGGCACGCTTTTCAAGCCATCCGTTTCAGGCGCGGTCGCGGGTCAGGCGTACCGGTCCTCGGCCCAGGGGTCTGCGGTCCGTGAGTAGCCCCGCTTCTCCCAGTAGCCACGCTCGGGCTCGGTCAGGAACTCGACGCCGGTGACCCACTTGGCACCCTTGTAGGCGTAGCGGTGGGGCGTGACGACCCGGAGTGGCCCGCCGTGGTCCGCGGGCAGGGGGTCGCCGTCCAGCGCCCAGGCGAACAGCACCTCGCGCCGGTCGCAGTCCGACAGCGGCAGGTCGGTGGCGTAGCCGTCGGCCGCGTGGAACAGCACGTGGCACGCGTCATCGGCGACACCGGCTCGCTCGGCGAGGTCGGGGAACGGAACGCCGGTGAACTCGCAGTCGAGGCGGCTCCAGCCCGTGACGCAGTGGAAGTCCTGGCGCTGGGTCTCGCTCGCCAGGTCCCGGAGGGCGTCGTGGTCGAGCGCCACCGGCTCGTCGACGGCCCCGGTGACCGACAGGCGCCACCCCTCGCGGTCGACGTCGGGCGTGGCGCCCTTCGAGAGCACGGGGAACGCCGACGTCTCCCGCTGGCCGGGCGGCAGCCGTTCGCCGCCGAACTCCTCGTGGAGGTCGGTCACGTCGACGACCATGCCGGTCGGTCGGGTGCGCCGCCCCCTAAACCACCCGGTGACCGGCAACTGCGGCACGCCCGGCCGGCCTGCGCGTGCCTGCACGAAACGCCAAAAAATCTTGGGAGGAACTGTAACATGATTTTCCGTGACAGGAATATTTCCCGTCAACGTTAAATACCCCCTTGGCGAAGGCCCTGGCGACGGATGCCGAAAGTCCAGATAACCGTCCCCGAGCACCAGGAAATGCAGATCGCCCAGATGGTCGAGCAGGGCGAGTTCGTCGACCGGAAGGACGCGATCGAGGAACTGCTCTCCACCGGCCTGAAGGCCTACAAGACCTCCGGACCCATGGACGACGAACAGGAGCCCGGGTTCGAGGACGACGGCATGATGGGCCACGACGACGAGTACGTCTTCTGAGGCCGGTCACCGCCTTCTGCTCGCGTGGTGCACGCAAACCTTAACAGAGGCTGTCCGCTACCGGCCGGTATGCACAAGGACGAACTGCTCGAACTCCACGAGCACATGGTCGAGATAATGGAGACGTTCGTGGAGACCGACGAGATCGGCGCCGATGCCGAGACCTTCGAGACGTACCGGTCGCTGGACGTGACGCCGGCCGACGTCCACATGTCCAAGAGCGAGCACAAGCACGCGGTGTTCGTGCTCGGCAACTCGCTGGCGGCCGTGATGAGCGAGGACGAGTTCTCCGACGCCGGCCGCATCGGCAAGCGGATGGAGGAACTCGCCGACGACGCCGAACAGAAGCTGTAGAGGCGGAAGCTATTTGTCCGGCGTCGGGCACGTTCCGACCGGATGGACGACAGCACCGTCGCCGAGATAACCGGCTGGTCCGCCGAATCGCTGTCGGACGGCTACGACGACCTCCACCGGCTCGCCGACCGGTCGTTCACCGGGGCCGTCGAGTCCGGCGGCACGTACCTCTTCGTCCTGAACGGCGCGCCCGTCGGCGTCGCCGAGGGAACCATCGAGGAGTTCGCCGACGCCGGGGCCACCGCCTACGAGGCCCCCGATCCGTCGCTCCCCCTGCTGTTCGCCATGCAGGCCCGTGGCGGGGACACCCGCGGGCGGTACTACACCGAGGACACGCCCGTGGCGGAGGTCGACGAGACCCTGGGCGACGGGGGCTTCACCGGCTACCTGGAGCTCTCGGAGAACGTCCTCTCGGGGGACTACTACGCGGTCTACCACGGGGGCAAGTCCCTGAAGGTGGCCTTCGTGGGTCAGTCCCGGCGCGTCCTCACCGGCGAGGAGGCGTGGGCGAAGACCCGCGACGAGGTCGGCATCTTCGAGGTGACCGCAGTGCCGCTGGACGTCCTCGACGTCCCGGGGGAGCCGCCGGCGGACTCGGGCGGCGGCGTCGCCGACGACGGGACCGACGCCGACGTGGCCACGGCCGGGGACGTCGACGCCGACGAGGCCGACGACGAACCGGGGGAGCCGACGGAGGCCGACTCGCCGGGGGAGTCGGCCCCGGACCGGGAGCCGGCGGCCGAGGCCTCCGACGGCATCGGCGTCCAGCCGGGCGACCCGGCGGACATCGAGGCCGCGGGGTCGCCCGCGTCGGACGAGGCGGCGGAGCCCGACCAGGACGCGATCGACGGCGAGGTCGACGAGGACGAGGCGAGCGCGACCGGGACGTCGTCCGGGAGCGAGAACGACGACGTCACCGCGGTCCCGTCTGTCGACCCGGACCGGTCAGCCGACGGCGAGGGCGACCGCCCGGGCGAGGCCGAGGCCAGCCCGGCCGACCCCGGGGGAGCGACCGCCGACCTCGTCGACGAGGTGGAGGCCGAGCTCGCCGAGCGCGAGGAGGAGCTCGCCGAGGCCAGGCGCCGCGTCGAGGAGCTGCGGGACCGCCGCGACGACCTGCAGCGCCAGCTCGACGAGGTCCGGGCGGACCGCGACGAGCTGCGGGCGGAGCTCGACCGCCTCGGCGGCGGGGCGGGTCCCCCCGAGCGCTCGATGGCGCCGGCCGAGGTCCTCGGGGCCACGACGCTGTTCGTCCGGTACGACTCGAAGGGCCGGACCACGCTCTCGGACATGCTGTCGGGAGAGGGCGAGGAGTCGGCGCTGCGGTCGAACCTCCGCGTCGAGCACCACACCGAGTTCGACGACGACGGGGTGGTGGTCGACGGCCAGCCCCTCGAGGCGTTCCTGCAGGGCACCCAGCCCTACCGGTTCCTCGAGTGGCTCGTGACCGACCTGCTCCTCGAGATCCGGGCGACGGGCCGGACCGACCGGCTCTCGAAGCTCCACGAGGCGCTCCCGGCCATCGACCGGGTGGAACTCGACCGTGCCGTCGCCGTCACGGACCCGAGCGACGGCAGCGAGTACGAGGTGGCGTTCGACTTCGTGGCCCGGGACAAGATGGGCCAGCCGCTCGTCGTCGCCGACCTCGAGGACTCGCGGGACCCGGTCGGCGAGTCGGCGCTGGCGGAGTTCGTGGAGGCGGCGGGCGACGTCTGTCGGACGGACGACACGCTCTCCGCGGCGTTCGGCGTGGCGACGAGCTACTTCGACTCGGACGCGCTGGCGACCGCCCGGGAGGCGACGAGCGGCAGCCTGCTGAGCCGGGACAAGCGGGCGAGCTTCGTGAAGCTATCGCGCAAGCGCGGCTACCATCTCGGTCTCGTGGAGGACCGCGAGCACACGTTCGACCTGTCGGTACCGGACCTGTAACTCAGCCCTCGATCTCGGGGACCTCGTCGATCTTCATCCCCTCGAGCTTCTCGATGATCTCGTCGATCTTGCCGTCGAGCTCCTCGACGAACCCGGCGGTGTCCTCGGTCGTGATGGCTCCCTGGCTGGAGGGCTCGATGAGGTTCTCCTCCTCGAGGACGCGCAGCGAGTAGCGGACCTTGTGGTGGGGGTAGCCGGTCTCGTTGGACATCTTGACGATGCCGATGGGCTCGTTCTCGATCACCATCCGCAGCACCTGCAGATGGCGCTCGAGCATGTCGACTTCCTTTTCAAGCCTGTCTATCATGGCACGTGTTAACTTGTGTTGCCGACCTTTAAGAGTTTCTGTCCATCGACCGCCGTCCGGCCTCGCTCGGCCCGTTCCGGGGGGCGTTTAATAGGCCTTGCCATGCGAGTCCGTCACGTCCGGCGGCAGCCGGTTGCACACATCGAAATCGGTTTCCCGGGGCACTCGGAATGGCGACTCGATGACCGTTACCATCGTCGGCTCGCAGCTCGGCGACGAGGGCAAGGGCGGCATCGTCGACGTGTTCGGCGAGCCCGCCGACGTCGTCGCGCGGTACCAGGGCGGCGACAACGCCGGCCACACCGTCGTCCACGACGGCGAGGAGTACAAGCTGTCGCTGGTGCCCAGCGGCGCCATCCGGGGGAAGGTCGGCGTGCTGGGCAACGGCTGCGTGGTCAACCCCCGGACGCTGTTCGACGAGCTGGCGACGCTGCGCGAGCGGGGCATCGATCCGGACGTCCGGGTGGCACGGCGCGCCCACGTCATCCTGCCGTACCACCGGGCGCTCGACGGCATCGAGGAGGCGGCCAAGAGCGACGCCGACAGCGAGGTCGGGACGACCGGCCGGGGCATCGGGCCGACCTACGAGGACAAGGCCGCCCGGCGGGGCGTCCGCGTCGGCGACCTGCTCGACCCCGACGTGCTCCGCCGGCGCCTCGAGTACGTGGTCCCCCAGAAGCGCGCGCTGGTCGAGGAGGTCTACGGGCTCGAGGCCTCCGACCTCGACGATCCCGCGGCTCTCGACGTCGACGCCCTCTTCGAGGAGTTCCGCGAGCACGGTCGCCGGCTGGCCGCCGAGGACATGACCGTCGAGGCCGGCGCGTTCCTGGCCGACGCCATCGCGGCCGGCGACGACGTGGTGATGGAGGGCGCCCAGGGCACCGTCATCGACATCGACCACGGCAACTACCCCTACGTCACCTCGTCGAACCCCACGGCGGGCGGCGCCGCCACCGGCACCGGCCTCGCGCCGGCCGTCGTCGGCGACGGGGAGGTCGTCGGCGTCGTGAAGGCCTACCTCACCCGCGTCGGCAGCGGGCCGATGCCGACCGAACTCGGCGGCGTCGTCGGCGACACCCCGGGCTACGACGAGCAGGGCGGCGGCACCGACGAGGAGCTGGCGGCGTACATCCGCGAGGAGGGCGGCGAGTACGGCACCGTGACGGGTCGGCCCCGCCGCGTCGGCTGGCTCGACGTGCCGATGCTGCGCCACGCCGCCCGCGTCAACGGGTTCACCGGCATCGCCGTCAACCACGTCGACACCCTCGCCGGGCTCGACGAGGTACGGGTCGCCCACGCCTACACCCTCGACGGCGAGGAGCGCCGTGACCTGCCGGCCACGACCGAGGAGTGGGGCCGCTGTGAGCCCACCTACCGGTCGTTCGCGGGGTGGCAGGACGTCGACTGGGACACCGTCGCCGACCAGGGGTACGATGCCGTCCCCGAGGCCGCCCGGACGTACCTGGACTACGTGGCAGGCGAGATGGACGCGCCCGTGTACGCGGTGGGCGTGGGGCCGGGTCGGGAGCAGACCGTCGTCCTCGAGGAACCGCTCTAGGCTCATCCGTCCTTCGTTTCTTGCTCCGAGGCGCTGGACCGCATTCTGGGTACTCGACCGCCACTACCGCCGGAACGCCCCGAGGCGCTGGACTCGGGAGCCGGGAGCACGCGACCCGCGAGCACGGCGCGACCGTAGCCGCGCGGGGCCTTTCGGCGGTATCCCAGGCTCACGAGCGAGTCGTGGTCTGCGGTTGCGGTCCATCGCCGTCCCGCGGTCGAGGTGCGCGGGCGTTCCACTGTGAAATCGGACTGGTTCACGCCATTCCGATGCTCGCCACCTCACGCTAGTCCCGCTTCGCAAGGTTGATTGGCGCCAGCACCCAACCGGTCACCAATGGACCTCCGCGTCATCGAGAACCTCGAGGACGAGCTCGCCATCGAGATCGCCGGCGAGGACCACACCTTCATGAACGTGCTCAAGGGTGCACTGCTCGAGCACGACGACGTCGCCGCGGCGACCTACGACATGAACCCCGAGCAGTCCGGCGGCCAGACCGAGCCCATCCTCACCGTCAAGACCGAGGGCGGCGCCGACCCGCTGGACGCGCTCGAGGAGGCCGCCCGTCGCGTCGAGGAGAAGGCCACGTCGTTCCGCGAGGCCTACGAGGGCGCGGCCTGACGCCCCGAGCCGGGGCGCCTACAGCCGCACGGGCACGCCGCGCTCGTCGAGGTACTCCTTGACCTCGCGGATCGAGTACTCGCCGAAGTGGAAGATCGAGGCCGCCAGCGCCGCGTCCGCGCCGGCCTCGACGAACACCTCGTGGGCGTCCTCGGGGCCGCCACAGCCCGACGAGGCGATGACGGGCGTCGAGACGGCGTCGCAGACCGCACGCGTGAGCGCCAGGTCGTAGCCGTCCTTGGTGCCGTCGGCGTCGATGGAGTTGACGAACAGCTCGCCGGCGCCGCGCTCCTCGGCCTCGGTGGCCCACGTGACGACGTCGCGGCCGGTGCCCTCGCGGCCGCCCCTGACGGTGCACTCGAACCAGCAGGACTCGCCGTCGACGGACTCGTAGTGCTCGCCGGCCTCGTCGTAGCGCCGGCGGGCGTCGACCGAGATGACGACGCACTGGCTGCCGAAGCCGGCGGCGCTCTCCTCGATGAGTTCGGGGCGCTCCAGCGCCCCGGTGTTGACCGAGACCTTGTCGGCGCCGGCCCGCAGCGTCTCCTTGACGTCGGCGCGGGTCCTGATGCCCCCGCCGACGGTCAGCGGGATGAACACCTCGTCGGCGACGTCCTCGACGACGTCGAGCATCGTCTCGCGGCCATCCGCCGACGCGGTGATGTCGAGGAAGACGAACTCGTCGGCGCCGGCCTCGTTGTATCGGCGGGCCATCTCGACCGGGTCGCCGGTGTATCGCAGGTCCTCGAAGTTGACGCCGGTGTAGACGGCGGGCTCGCCGTCGTCGTCGACGTCCACGTCGATGCAGGGGATGATCCGCTTGGCGACCGGCATCCACCTGCGGGTTGGCCACCGACCGGTTTCACGCTTCCGCATCGCGGGTCACCTCCGACAGGACGAAGTACCGGCCCGGCGAACGTCCACGCATGACCGACGACGAGGCGTCACCCGCGGATGAACCCGAGGAACCGGCCGACGAGGAGCACGGCGCCGACGAGCCCGGCGCGTTCGCGACCGAGCGCACCACGGCGCCCCAGAGCCCCTACACCGGCCGCGACGTGGCCGTCGGGGCGCTCGTCGCCGCCGTCGGCGTCGCGTTCACCGTCGTGGTCCCGTTCCTCTTGGCCTGAGTCGGGCGGTCACACGACGCCCCGCACGAGCGACCCCCAGAGCGGCAGCCCCAGCGCCGCGCCGACGGTGACGTAGCTGGCCGGCGCCAGCGCGAGGAGCTCGCCGGGGTCGACCGCCGGGCTGGCGACGAGCTGGACGACCAGCACGAGGCCGCCGACGGCCAGCCCGGTGGCCGCAGCCCGGGGGAGCGTGGCGCTGACGAGCCCGACCAGGACCCCGGCCACGACCAGGCCGACCCAGTGGAGCCACGCCGCCGCCAGGCCGACGATGATCGCGCCGACCAGGGCGACCCTGCGGTGGGCCGGCGAGCGCCGCAGCGACGCCAGCGGTCCCGGCGTCCACGCCGCCACGGCCCCCGGCCCGTCGGGCCCGGAATCGGTCGGCGCCTCGTCGTCGGTCATCCGTCCTCACCCCCGAACTCCACGTCGGGTGCCGCGTCCGGCACCGTCCGCACCATCGGCTTGTACTCGCCGTCGGCCCACGTGCGGAGCTGGTCGTCGTAGTGCGCGGAGAAGAACGAGCCGTCCTGACCGCCGGGGATGACGCTGCGCGACTCGCCGGCCATGGGGGACAGCTGTCGCCAGCTGCTGCCCGCGCCGTCGTCCTTCCGCACGTTGAACAGCGTGTAGCCGGTGCCGTCGGTGGGGTAGCGGGGGTAGTTCAGCGCCGGCACCTGGCTCCCGAACGGGTGGTCGATGGCCGTCCGGTTGTAGTCGCCGTACACCTCCCAGCCCTCGCGCTCGATCTCGGCGACCGCCTCGTCCAGGGCCGCGGCGAGCACCGCCGCGCGGTCGCCGCCGAAGAACTCGTGGTCCGGCGGCAGGGTAACCAGCACCCACTCGGCGGGCCACCAGCCGTCGTCCAGGCCCAGGTTGCCGTAGTCGTCGGCCCAGGTGGCCTCGCGGAACTTCCGGTAGAACCGGTGGAAGACCAGCGCCGCCGCCGAGTCGCGCTCCATCCGGTAGTCCCAGTCGGCGAGCGCGTCGAGCCACGGCTCGGCGTCGGCGCCCGTCCGGTCGCGGGCCTCCAGGACGGCCGGCACGAGCATCCGGGCGCGGACGTCCAGGACGTCGCGCTGTACGTCGGCCATGAACGCCCGGTCGACGGGCTGGCCGTCCCGGACCCGGCGGTCGAGGCGCTCGTAGATGCGCATGCCCCGGAAGCCCGAGGCGTACTCCTGGCCGATGGGGTAGGTCGGGTCGTCGACCGGCCGCTGGTTGGCGGTGCCGACGTAGTCGGGGTCGACGAGGCCGGGCTTGTCGTCGAACGGGACGAACCCCTCCCAGGTGCTCTCGCCGTACGGCTCGAACCCCTCCCACTCGGCCTCGCCGGCGGAGCCGTCGAACACCCGGTCGCCGCGGACCACCTCGCCGCCGACGCGCCGGACCGGGATGCGCCCGGTGACCTTGTACAGGACGTGGCCCGCGTCGTCGACGTACAGCGCGTTCTGGGTGGGAACGTCCATCGACCGGAGCGCCTCGCGGTAGTCGTCCATCCCGGTCGTGCGGGCGAACTGCGCGACCGCCTCCCACTCGCGGGTGCCGGTCATCCCGGTCCAGGAGACGCCGACGTGGCGGGCCTCGCCGTCGACCTCGCGCTCGAGGTAGGCGCCGTGGACGGTCTTGCGGACGGTGACCTCGCGGTCGTCGCCGCCGGCGACCTCGATGGTCCGGTCGGCCTCGTCGAACTCCCGCCAGCCGTCGCGGTAGCGGTACTGGTCGCCGTCGACCTCGTAGGTGTACAGGTCCATCACGTCGGCGCCGGTGTTGGTGAACCCCCAGGCGCCGTGGTCGTTCTCGCCCACGATGACGAACGGGACGCCCGGGAACGTGGCCCCGCGGACCGAGAAGTCGTCGACGGAGACGTGCTGCTCGTACCAGACCGGCGGCGCCATCAGCGAGAGGTGCGGGTCGTAGGCGAGGATGGGCGAGCCGCTCGCCGTGTGGTCGCCGCCCACCGCCCAGTGGTTCGAGCCGGCGTACCTCGGTGGCTCGAACCGCCCGAGGTCGTCCGCCAGGCCGGCGCCGGCACCCCGAAGCGGTCCCGGCCCGCCGCCCGTGCCCTCGACCCGACCGGAGGTGCCCTCCCGGATGATGGGCGCGCCGTGGTCGAACTGCCGGCCGTGGAGGCGCTCGTAGCGCTCGGCGCCGAGCTCGCGGCGGAGCACGTCCAGCCGGAGCGCCGCGAAGCTCCCCGTCAGCCCCCAGGAGATGCGGGTGCCCACGAGCAGCGTGTCCACGTCGGTCCAGGGGTCTGGCTCGTAGCCCAGGAGGCCGAACTCCAGGGGCCGTGGCCCGGACTCGATGTAGGCGTTGACGCCGTCGGCGTAGGCCCGGCTGAGGCGCTCGGTCTCGGCGCCGCGCAGCGTCTCGGCGGAGGCCTCCGCCGCGCCCCGGAAGTCCATCTCCACGTGGAACACGTCGGAGTCGACGGCCTGCTCGCCCACCACCTCGGCCAGCCGGCCGTCCATCTGGCGGCGGACCAGGTCCATCTCGAACAGCCGGTCGGCGGCGTGGACGTACCCAACCGCGAAGTACGCCGCCGCCTCTCCGTCGGCCGAGACGTGGGGGACGTGGTGGTCGTCGTAGGTCACCGTCGCCTCGCCGTAGCTGCTGGCGACGGTGTCGGGGACCTCCCGGGTCTGCTCCCGCCAGAGGTCGCTGCTCAGCGGCGCGAAGGAGTCGAGGTAGTCGCCGGCGGGCGACACCGCGGCGCCGGCGACGCCCGCCCCCAGGACGGCCCCCAGCAGTGCTCGGCGGGTGGGAGTGGGTTGCACAGCCGGCGTTGGCGGGGATGCGTGAAGAAGCCTCGCCCCGATTCCGGGGCACTAGTCAGTGTGGGATCGTTCCGCGATACCGCCAGGAAATCCCCTACGACCCAAGTGCGTCGTCGATGGTGGCCCGGAGCCCCGCGATTTCCTCCCGATCGTACCGAAGCGTCTCCCCGCCCACGGAGAGGTCCAGCACGGCCTCGTCGGTGGCCCGACCGACCTCCCGGACCGGCGCGACGCCGTCGAAGGCCGCCCGCACGCCAGCCGGGTCGGTCGTCTCAACGACGGCCCGCCCCGGCGCCTCGCAGAACAGCGTCTCCCGGTCGGCGACCGTCGCGGCGACGCCGGCGTCGCCGACCATCTCGGAAAGCGTCACCGCGAGCCCGCCGTGGGAGACGTCGTGGACCGCGAGCGTCGCCTCGCGGTCGGCGACCGCCGCGAGCGTCTCCACCAGGTCGGCCGGTGTGTCGGGCAGCGCCGGGAACCGGTCGCTGCCGTCGAACTGGGCGAGGTACTCCGACCCACCCAGGGCGCCGTCGGCGGCACCGACGACCAGGAGGGTCCCCTCGCCCGCGACCGCCGCCGGCGGCGCGTCGTAGCCGGGCTTCGTGCCGGTCATCGCCAGCGTCGGCGTCGGCGGGACGGGGCCGGCGGGCGAGTCGTTGTACAGCGAGACGTTGCCGCCGACGACCGGGACGGAGAGCGCGGCGCACATGTCCGCCAGCCCCTCGACGACGGCGCGGAAGCCGCCGTACACCGCCGGCTTCTCGGGATTGCCGCCGTTGAGGCAGTCCACAGCCGCGAGGGGCGTGGCGCCCTTCGCGGCCAGGTTGGTGGCGTTCTCCAGCGCCACGGCCCGGGCGCCCTCGTACGGGGCGGCGTCGGTCCAGGCCGGGTCGGCGCCCGCCGAGATGGCGAGGCCGGTGGCACACTCCCGGACGGCCAGCACCGCCGCGTCGTCGCCGGGCCGGACCGCCGTCCGGACGCCCACCTCGTGGTCGTACTGGCGGTAGACCCAGCGCTTGCTGGCGGTGCTGGGAGCCGCGACGACCGCCTCGAACGCCGTCGGGAGGTCGGGAGCGGGGGCGGGACGGTCCCGGTCGGGTCGGGTCGGTTCGACGTGGTCGAGGTCGTTCATCGGCGCCCCGTCGGCGAGGAACGCCGCGGGGGCGTCGACCACCGCCTCGCCCTCGAAGGTGCAGACGTACCGCTCGTCGGTCACCTCGCCGATGGTCGAGCAGCCCAGGTCGAACCGCTCGGCGACCGCCCGGACGGCGTCGACGTCACCAGGGCGGACCTCGTAGCACATCCGCTCCTGGGACTCGGCGAGGAGGATCTCCAGGGCGTTCATCCCCGGCTCGCGCTGGTGGACCGAGTCGAGGGCGATGCGGGCGCCGAGGCCGCCCTTGGCGACCATCTCGCTCGTCGCGCCGCCCAGCCCCGCGGCGCCGAGGTCCCGTGCGGCGACGACGAGGTCCCCGTCCAGCAGCTGCTCGTTGGCCTCGATCAGGCGCTTCTCGGCGTAGGGGTCGCCCACCTGGACGGCGGGCCGGTCCTCGGTCTCGGCGTCCTCGTCGAGGTCCTCGGAGGCGAACGAGGCGCCGCCCAGGCCGTCCCGACCCGTCGCGTTGCCCACCAGGACGAGGCGGTTGCCGGGCTCGGTCACGTCGGCGGTGACGAGCCGGTCGGCGTCCACCAGCCCGACGCAGGCGACGTTGACCAGCGGGTTGCCCTCGTAGTCGTCGTGGAACGCGACGCTGCCGCCGACCGTCGGGACGCCGATGCAGTTGCCGTAGTGGGAGATGCCCTCCACGACGCCCTCGAACAGGTACCGGGCGTGCTCCCGTTCGAAGTCCCCGAAGTACAGCGAGTCCGCCAGGGCGATGGGGTAGGCGCCCATGCTCATCGTGTCGCGCACGATGCCGCCGACGCCGGTGGCGGCGCCGTCGAACGGGTCGACGTAGGAGGGGTGGTTGTGTGACTCGATGCCCATGGTGACGTAGACGTCGCCGGCGTCGCCGTCTCCGTCCGGGTCGGCGGTCTCGGTGCCCTCGTCGCCGTGGTCCGGCAGCGCGACGACGGCGGCGTCGTCGCCGGGGCCGACGACGACCCGCTCGCCGGTCGAGTCGAACGCCTCGAGCAGCGGTCGCGACGAGCGGTAGGCGCAGTGCTCGCTCCAGAGGTTCTCGAACAGTGCCGTCTCGGCGGGGGTGGGCTCCCGCCCGAGCTCCGCGACCACCAGTTCCCGGTCCGCGGGCGCCAGAGCCATCCATCCGTGTGCTGGCCTGACCGGGATTTAGCCCTTTCCATGTGCACGGTCGTGCACAGACCGCCGCCGGAATTCCGCGGCGTTTTTGCCCGCCCGTCGCCAAGCCCGCCACGTGCTGACGGTCGAGCTCCACGCCCACTCCGCGCTGTCCTACGACGGCCGGGACCCCGTCGACCTCCTGCTCGGCCAGGCCGCGGCCGTGGGCCTGGATGCCCTGGCGGTGACCGACCACGACGAGATCGACGCCAGTCTGGAGGCCGCCGAGCTGGCCCCAGACTACGGTCTCGTGGGCATCCCGGGGATGGAGGTCACGACGGCGGCGGGTCACGTCCTCGCGCTGGGCGTGCGCGAGGCGGTCCCGGCGCAGTTGAGCTTCGGCGAGACCCTCGACCGCATCCGCGACCTGGGGGGCATCGCCGTCGTGCCCCACCCGTTCCAGAGCTCCCGCTCGGGCGTCGCGCCGAACGTCACCCGGGGGGAGCTGGCGAGCGCCGACGCCATCGAGGTGTACAACTCCCGGCTGCTGACGGGGCGGTCGAACCGCCGGGCCGAGCGGTTCGCCCGCGAGCACGACGTGCCGATGACCGCCGGCAGCGACGCCCACATCTCCGAGATGGTCGGCCAGGCCGTCACCGACATCGAGGCCCACGAGCGCTCGGTTGTGGGCGTCCTCGACGCCATCAGGGACGGGCGGACCAGCGTCCGGGGCAAGCGCACGCCGTGGCACATCTCCTTCCGGCAGGCCGCCGGCGGCGTCAAGCGCCGCATCCGCAACCGGCTGTCGTAGCGATGCAGGGCGCCGACCCCGCGGTCGTGCGGGCGGCGCTGGCCGACGGGGAGGCCCTCCCGGGCACCGCCGGGTTCGCCGGGGCCCTCGACGGCCGCGTGGTGCGGGACGTACTCGGCCGGTACCCGCTGTTCGTCGACGCGGCGGCGGGGGCGTGGAGCGCCGACCGGACGGCGCTGGCCGACCCCGAGGCCCTCCCCGCGGGTCACGTCCGACCGCGAGACGGCGACGGCGAGCCCCGACCCGTGTGGACGCTCCCGGAGCCGCCGCCGGCGACGGACCGGGGGGACGCAGTCGCTGCCGTCCGGGCGGCGGTCGAGGCGAGCCTGTCGACGCTGTCGCCGTCGACGCCGGTGGCGTTCTCCGGCGGCATCGACTCCTCGCTGCTGGCCGCCGCCGGCGACGGGCCCCTCTACGTCGCCGGCTTCGAGGGGGCCCCCGACGTCGCGGCGGCCCGCGAGACCGCCGCCGCCCTCGACCGGGACCTCGCGGTCGTCGAGATCGACCACGACGCCCTCCGGCGAGCGGTCCGCACGGTGGCCCGGGCGACTGGCCGGACCGGCGCGATGGACGTCGCCATCGCGGCCCCGCTGGTCCTGGTCGCCGAGCGGGTCGCGGCGGACGGCCACGACCGCCTCGCGGTGGGCCAGGGTGCCGACGAGCTGTTCGGCGGCTACGCCAAGGTCGCGAACGCGCCGGGCGACGACCGGGTCGAGGCCGACACGGTCCGCGCCGCACGCCGCGAGACCGTGCTCGGCCTGCCCGACGAGCTCGAGCGCGACGTGCTCGCCGTCAGGGCCGCCGGCGTCGAGCCGGTCGCGCCGCTGCTCCACGACGACGTGGTCGCGGCGGCCCTCGCGCTGCCCGGCGACCTGCTGGTCGCAGGCGACCGCCGGAAGCTGGCCCTCCGGGCTGCGGCCGACCACCTGCCGGCGGTCGCCCGGGAGCGCGACAAGAAGGCGCTCCAGTACGGCACCTACACCGCACGCGAGCTCGACCGGATCGCCCGGCAGGACGGCTTCAAGCGCCGCCAGGACGACCACGTCACGCGCTACGTCGAGTCGCTGGTGGCCGACTCAGCCTGACCCGTCGACCGTCGCGATGGCGTCCCGGCCCACCGCGACGACGTCGTCCTCGAGCCGGTCGGCGTGGGCCGCGAGCTCGTCGGCGCCGAACCACGCCCAGTCGTCGGCGTCCTGCTCGTCGTCGCCCGCGGGGACGACGTCGCGACGGTCGGCCCGCCCGTAGTAGACGAAGTCGACGTGCTGGTGGCCCACCTCGCCGTCGGCGACGTTGATGTCCTCGAGCAGGAACTGCTGGGGCCTGGGCAGCGAGGTGGCGGTCGCGCTCTCGACGTCCCCGCGGGGCGCGACCAGCTCGACGTCCAGGCCGGTCTCCTCGTGGACCTCCCTGAGGGCCGCCTCGTGGGGCAGTTCGTCGCGGTCGACGTGGCCACCCGGCGGGAGCCACATGTCGAGGCCGTCGTGCTCGTGCAGCAGCGTCGCACCGTCGTCGACCACGTAGACGGTCGCGACGAAGTGTCGCGTCGTCTCGCTCAGGCGGGACATGTGGCCCGGCTACCGGTCGGGTGGGGATAAGTCCACAGCAACGGTGGCGCGGCCGGTCGGTCGGGGGAAGCTGTCAGCGTGGCCGCACTGGGATTCATGCTCGTCCGCCCACGAGTCCGGTCGATGGACTGCACCCGGTGTGGGGCGACCGACGTGATGCTGTACCCCTGTCCACACTGTGGCCGGCAGTACTGCGGTCCCCACCGGTACCCGCGCCACGGCTGCGTCACGGGCGACGGACGGGACTCGCCGGCCGACCGGGCCGGCGGAGCGGCTCCGCCGGTCCGGTCGATGGACGTCGGCGAGCCCCCCGGATCGCTCGAGGACCCGGACTCCGTCGCCGAGTGGATGCGCCGCCAGACCTACCTCACGTTCGTGGCCACGGTGAGCGCCGTCGCCCTGCTGGCGTCGGCGGTCGTCTGGTTCGTGGTCCTCGTGGTCCGTCTCCCGGTCTGAGCGGTCGGAGGTCGGTCCTTTTTAGTCCCGCGAGGCAGGACGGGCGAGCGACCAGATGAACTCAGTCGAGATCGGGATTCGGCTGTTGGCGGGCGCCCTGCTCATCCTCTCGAACGGCTTCTTCGTCGCCATCGAGTTCGCGCTGACGCGGGCCCGGCAGTTCACCGAGGACGAGTTCGTCGACGGCGACGCGAGGCTCGAGCGGGCGTGGGAGATGACCAACGACCTGGAGCTCTACCTCACGACCTGCCAGGTCGGCATCACCGCCTCGAGCATCGCCGTCGGGATCGTCGCGGAACCCGCGCTGGCGGCCCTCTTCGAGCCGGTGTTCGGCGGGACGCCCCTCGCCACGATCGGCGCGGGTGCACTCATGGCGTACTTCATCATCAACCTCGTCCACCTGACCCACGGCGAGCAGACCCCCACGTACCTCGGCGTCGAGCGGTCGCGGTTCGTCTGCCGGTACGGGGCCGCGCCGCTCCACTGGTTCTACGTCGCCATCTCGCCGGTCATCAGGATCGGCGACCGGGTCGCCAAGTGGACGCTCCGGCTGTTCGGCATCGAGATGACCGGCGCGTGGCTCGAGGCCGAGGAGGACGTCATCGAGTCCCGCGCCCAGCTGCGCAACCGGCTGGACTCGCTGCTGGAGCAGGGCGACCTCAGCGAGGAGCGCCACGAGGAGATCGTGGGCGCGCTGGACGCCGGCCAGATCGCCGTCGAGGACGTCATGGTCGACGCCGACGACGTCGTCTTCCTTTCGACCGGCGCCGACGCCGCCGAGAACGTCGACCGGATGGTCGGCAGCCCCCACACCCGCTACCCCCTGATCGGGGACTCGCCCGACGAGTTCGAGGGCGTCGTCTACGTCCCCGCCGTCATCGACCACCTCGACGCCATCCGGTCGGGCGAGATGGACCTGGCCGACGTGGCGGCGCCACCGATGACGCTGTCGCCCTCGACCAGCGTCAGCGACGCCATCGACCAGTTCCAGGCCGAGAACCAGGAGCTGGCGCTGGTGGTCGGCGACGGAGAGGTCCTCGGGCTGGTGACTGCCACCGACGCCTTCGAGGCCATCATGGGCGAGCTCGAGGACCCGCTGGACCGGGCCCAGGGCGCGACCTGACCCACCCTGACCGCGGAACCGGTCCTCAGGCCGGGATGGACTCGGAGGCCTCCAGCAGCTCGTGGTACCGGTTGCGGATGGTGACCTCCGAGATGCTGGCGACCTCGCTGACCTCGGCCTGGGTCACCTTCTCGTTGCACAGCAGCGCGGCGGCGTAGACCGACGCGGCGGCCAACCCCACCGGCGACTTGCCCGAGTGGACGCCCTTCTCCTTCGCGTCGCCGAGCAGCTCGCGCGCCCGGCGCTCGGTCTCCTCGCTGAGGTCGAGGTCGCTGGCGAACCGCGGCACGTAGCTCTCGGGGTCGGCGGGCTGGATCTCCAGGCCGAGTTCGCGCACCACGTACCTGTAGGTGCGGGCGATCTCGTCGCGGTCGACCCGGGAGACCGCCGTGATCTCGTCGAGGCTCCGGGGCGTGCCCGCCTGGCGCGCCGCCGCGTACAGCGCGGCGGTGGAGACGCCCTCGATGGAGCGGCCGGGCAGGAGGTTCTCGTCGAGCGCGCGGCGGTAGATGACCGACGCGGTCTCCCGGACGTTCT